>JAYUBZ010000027.1:0-13384 GCA_043740595.1 Gammaproteobacteria bacterium | reverse complement strand
GTTGGGCGTATTAAAGGAGAACGTTTTGCTTAGTCTGGAAAGTCCACGTTGGTCTGAGTTAGAGCATGCCTATGGCCATGCATCTGATACTCCTGGTTTTCTGAGGCAACTCGCTGGTTTTCCTGACTCTTCAGACGGCAAAGAGCCCTGGTTTACTTTGTGGAGTTCTCTCGCTCACCAAGGTGATGTTTACTCCGCATCATTCGCAGCCGTTCCACATGTAGTTCAAGCCATTGCTTTATCGCCACTGAAAGTTGATTTCACTTATTTTCAATTTCCTGCATGGGTTGAAATTTGCCGCATCAAAAATGATGTGTCTGTTCCGGAAGATATTGCCCCCGCATATTTCGAGTCTTTGTCGCGCTTGCCTGCTTTGGTTGCAGCTGCCTCGGCTAAAGAGTGGGATGCCACATTTTTATCTTGTACACTTGCAGCTATTGCAGCATCAAAGGGGCAGGTTGCAATTGCTGAGGCAGTTCTTGAGTTGTCGCCCGAAGTTTCAGAGGAATTCATGGAATGGTTCGCCGAGCGCTAAAAACAGCCCAACCCGGCGTTCGAGCGGGACTCGCCCAGAAGCGGGCGAGCCCCTCAACTTTACGTTAGGCATATCAAGGAAATAGTGCCAATGGATGATCAAATTAAAATTGACAGAGCTCAGTTGACCGCATGGGCTGAATCACTGATTCATATGAATCATCACGGCACTCTTGTTCAACGTGAAATTGAAGCAGGTAATTTAGAGCGTGCATCTCATCTCACAGAGCGTGCGAGAAAAAGAGCATGGAAAATGTTAAATGAACTTTTCGAGTGTGGGGCTGAGAAACCGGAGGATTACCGTGAACCTGAAAAAGCCTAACTTTACGTTCAAGAGGGACGCCGCAGAAGCGCGGCGCCCCTTAACTTTACGTTGGAAATATTGGTAAAAGGTTGGTAAAAGGGACGGAGGGATTTTTTCTTAAGCAATTACTGCAGGTAGTGATACCTGCCTATTATTAAATCCTTCTGTCCCATTTTACACATTGTTCCCTGCGTCGCTCACCAGCACGTTAGGCACCAAACATGAGCGCATTCCATCTTCGCGACTATGCCGATTCCGACAGCGACGCCGTGAATGCCGTCGCCCTGTCGGCCTTCGAGCAGTTCAGCCACCATTATCAAGATTGGCAAGGCTTCAGCGCTGGCATCAAGAACATGTCAGCGCTTGCTGGCGTTGGCGAGATTATCGTCGCCATCCTCGACAACGCATTGATCGGCGCCGTCGCTTACGTAGGACCAGGCAAACCCAAAGCTTCGTACTTTCACGCCGAATGGCCAATCATGCGGATGCTGGTTGTCTCGCCCGGCGCGCGCGGCTTGGGGGTTGGCAAGGCACTCGCCGAGGAGTGCCTTGCACGCGCAAAGCGTGACGATGCGAAAGTATTCGCGCTTCATACAAGCGATATAATGTCTGTTGCCCTACCCATGTACCTTCGTATGGGCTTCAAGTTTCACGCACAGGCACCACTCATACACGGCGTCCCCTACGACGTGTATCTAAGGCAAATTGACGCCTGATCCTTCGCTCAACCGGACGTATTGTGGCAGGAAGACCTACATGGCCTCTGATGTTATGCCACTGGTTCATCGGTGAATCCGTGACACGCCAGAGGACTGAGAGACTCATTCGCGACTACCTGCCATTCATACACAGCAGGGCGATGCAGTACTACGAGCTTTACTTCGATATTGAGACGATGGTTACTTCTGATTTTCATGATGGATAGATCGGTCGGGTTCAGGGACATCGAGCCAGATACTGTGAATAGCATGAAGACGTACTCATCGCCCAAGGGAATTGAGGCCTATCGTACCAGTACCATTTTTGTGGAGCTGCTGACTTAGACGTAGTGCAGTTGTGATGACAACTGATTCTTTGCCCAGGGTGAGGGATTGATTTGTGGGTGTCTATTGCTTAACTTAAACGTGGACAATTTAGGGGGAGAATAGTTTGTCACAATCTAAAACGACAGGAAGCTGCCTTTGCAGAAAGGTGCGCTATGAAATATCCGGTAATCTTGGAATATTCCAATATTGCCACTGTTCCAGATGCAGAAAGTTCACGGGCAGCGCGCATGCCGCAAACTTATTGGTCTCTCCTGAACAATTTAAATGGCTTGCCGGGGAAGAGTATGTGGGTAGATTTGAACCCGCGGATACAAAGCATTTCGCCACTTCATTTTGTAAAAACTGCGGCTCATCGTTGCCATGGCTGGGGAAAAGTGGAAAAGCGGTCGTCGTCCCAGCGGGCACATTGGATTCCGACCCAGGGATAAAACCATTTCAAAATATATTTTTTGGTTCAAAAGCGGAGTGGTACAGAGATGCCAGCGAGCTGGTCAGGCATGAGACGCTTCCAATCAAACAATAATAGCCAGCGAACCCGGATGGATGACATGACAGGATCACGGCCTCGCAAAGTTGCGAGGAGCGGTGATCAGTTCAATGCAGCGGTTGCGACAAAACGTGGATCAGCGTGGTATGACGTTGACTTAAACGCGGCTATCATTGCGAGGCGAACCGTTTGCCCGCGTCGTTGCGAGCGGAACGCCGCAACCTCCTGCAGCGACCATCGGAGTCAAACTTGACTGTGGTGATCCCCGGCGCCTTGCTACTCACGCGTGAGTACCTCCGCCACGGGGATTACCAGGTCGCTTCGCTCCTCGCAATGACAGAAATCGACGGGTATCTGTGTGCTCATGGCCTTAAGTAAATGCCATTCGGGCCAAAGTTCAGTTTTACAAAAACAGCGCGCCGGGTAACAATCACTATGTATCCAACCTAAGGTGATATGATGCGCTCAATCAGCAATGGCCTGCTCTACTTCTTAACATTCGGCGTGGCCGGTTATGCGGCCTTCGCCTATGGCGTGCTTCCGCTGGGCTCGCTCGTGCACCCTGACATGAAGGCGAATTTTTTGGCGCATCCCACGGGCATCTATACACATGCCTTTGCCGCCAGCGTCGCGCTGGTGCTTGGCCCGTTTCAATTTTCTGCGCGGCTCAGGAAAAATCACGCTGGCCTGCACCGGTGGCTGGGGCGTACCTATTTGGCGGTAGGTGTGCTGGTAGGCGGACTGGCGGGTCTATACATGTCTCGCTATGCCTTCGGCGGCCTCCCAGCCAGACTGGGCTTTGGATTGCTTGCGTCATGCTGGCTCTATACAGGCGTACGTGCCTATGTGGCAATCCGCCGTGGCGCCATCCATGAACATCGGAAGTGGATGGTGCGAAACTTTTCGCTTACCTTTGCTGCCGTTACCTTGCGGCTCTATCTCCCGCTATCGATGGTCGCGGGGATCGAGTTCTCCCTTGCCTATCCAATTATCGCGTGGTTGTGTTGGGTGCCGAATGTACTATTTGCGGAATGGTTCTACAATAATGCGCCTGGTATCAACTTTAAACCGCAGCACTGACCAATGTCCTATGCCCGCATAATCGCCCTGACATCCCTCGCTATGATTGCCTTTGCGGGTAATTCACTGCTTTGCCGCGTCGCCCTCGCGCAGACCGGCATCGATGCAGCCAGCTTTACGACCGTTCGACTGATCTCCGGCGCGATGATGCTATGGCTGGTGGCACAATTAACTCGCCGCACACATGCTGGCAGGGGTAATTGGCCGTCGGCACTCGCATTGTTTGTTTACGCCGCCGGCTTTTCTTTTTCCTACCAGGGCCTGACAGCGGCAACCGGGGCGCTGTTGCTCTTTGGCGCCGTCCAGGCAACGATGATCTGCCACGGCATTTTTAGGGGGGAGCGCCTGACGAGACTTGAACTCGCGGGCCTGGTGCTCGCGTTGGGAGGGCTGGTCGGCCTATTGCTGCCGGGCCTCTCGGCGCCTCCCTTGTACAATTCACTACTCATGCTGGGGGCCGGCATGGCCTGGGGCGTTTATTCGATACGTGGAAAGAGTGCGGGCGATCCCATCCGGGTAACGGCGGGGAATTTCCTGCGCGCGGTTCCTTTTGCCGCTGCATTGAGCGTATTGATGTTCAAAGGCGTGTCCCTGGATAACGCAGGATTTTGGTACGCAGTGTCGTCGGGGGCGCTCGCCTCCGGCTTGGGGTATGTCATTTGGTACACGGCGTTGCCTGTTTTGAAAGCCATGCATGCCGCGACAGTACAACTCAGTGTCCCGATCATCGCGGCCTTTGGCGGTATCGTTTTTCTCGGTGAGGCCATCAGCCTGCGCCTGATATTAACGTCCGTTATCATACTCGGTGGAATCGCGCTGGTCATTGTGCAGAAACAACACAGCGCCCAGAAAGTTACGCCAGCCGGCGCCGCTTCAAGGCGCGGCTGATCTGTATCGATTCAGCGTTCACGAGGAAAGCCTATGAACTGGTTGGAAATGACAGAATCAAAAATACTGGCCATCGCAAACCCCATCATGGACAACCTCATGCAGGCCTCCACCGACATCGACCATGAACGGCACATGCGGGATTTTACCGACAAGCTAAAGGAGATCGTTACCAAAGAAAGCCTGGTGGCCCAATGCAAGGAATACCAAGCCAAACTGGGTTATTTTTCCAAGAGGGAATTCGTCGGCGTGTTTAGAAAAGAAACGGATGTCGCGATTTTCTGGAAGCAGAGCTATACCCAGTCTTCAGGCGAGCATATCGCCTTTCTTCGTTTAATCAGTCTCGATGGGAAAATATTGGTGCAGAATGTATCGGTTACGTAAGGAAGGCTCGTCCATCGAGTTGATGATTTTTATAACGGGCGTAGAGCAACCGATATCAATCGCTCTTTCATCTGATCGTTTTACGTATATGAAAAATTTCCAATGGCCAAGAAATATCTGGATGCGCTAGCTACTCTAATGGCACGGGCAACCTCGGGCACCGTGACCAGAGTAAGACTGGAGCAGAAACATTTCTTCAGCGGCGCGGCTGTTTACGCCAACGGAAGGATATGCATGTCACTCACGCCCGTCGGCTTCGCCTTAAAGCTGCCGGAGGAATCGCGCAACGCATTAATTGAGCAGGCAGGCGCAAAACCACTTCGCTATTTTCCCAAAGGCCCTATCAAGAAAGACTATGTTGTTTTACCCAAAGCTATCTTGAGCGATACAAAATCGTTACGCCGCTGGGTAAAATTGAGCATCCAATACGCCGCTACACAGCCCAAGCCGCCTGTGCGCAAGCGCAACAAATGATCGGCTCCTATCACCCTGCTTCCCCGAAGGCGCCAGGACGCTATACTCGTAAAAGCGACATGCGCTGGAAATGCCTACTAGAAATATGAAGAATTTCTCCGATCAGAAAATCGTGCAATCCTGGCGGAAGAATGCCCAGCCTTGGGTAGCCGCTGTTCGTCAAGGTGAAATCGAAAGCAGGGTTCTGGTCACCAATCAGGCGATCATCGATGCCGTTCTGAAAAGAGCCCCCAAAACAGTCCTTGATGTGGGATGCGGTGAAGGCTGGCTGGGCAGGGAATTAGGAAAAGCGGGAATAAACTCATTGGGTGTCGATGTTGTTCAGGGGTTAATAGACTCCGCAAAAAGAGCGGGTGACGGAAGATTCAGACTATTATCTTTCGAGGAACTATCACTGGAGGTCATTGACGAAAAGTTTGATGTCATTGTTGGCAATTTCTCCCTGTTGGGCAACGAATCCGTCAGCCACGTGTTTCAGCAAGCGCCGATATTATTAAACGCGGGCGGCGCATTGATCGTTCAAACCCTGCACCCTGTCGCTGGCTGCGGCGCAGGAAAATACGCGGATGGTTGGCGAGAAGGTTCGTGGGCGGGATTCAGTGATCAATTCAACGACCCGGCACCCTGGTATTTCAGGACACTGGAAACATGGAAATCCTTGTTTCAGGAGCATGGCTTGCGCCTTAGTGAAATAGTGGAGCCCTTAAACCCAAAAACAAATATTCCCGCGTCGATGATTTTTACCGGCGTCTTGGCCGGCTGATTATTGGACCCGGATAAGGTTAAGGCGGCGCGACCCACCCAAGTCGTCCAGGTTGATTGCCGAGTTTTTAGGGCGCAGGATCAGCCTGCGCAGTAATGAGGAAGACAGCATGAGTAAGGTTGCACAAGTCACGATTTACTTCTGGATAATGAAGATCTGCGCCACCACCCTGGGGGAAACGGCGGGCGACCTTCTGTCCATGACATTGAATGTCGGGTATGCAGTGAGTTCTATCATCCTGTTTGCATTGTTTGTCGTCACCCTGGGCATGCAGCTTAAATCGAAGGCATTTCACCCGGTATTATTCTGGCTGGTGATACTCTCCACCAGCACCGCCGGCACGACCATGTCGGACTACATGGACAGGACCTTGGGTCTTGGTTACGCCACCGGCTCACTGATATTGTTTACCTGCCTGGTCGTGGTCCTGGCGCGGTGGCGCTACAGTGAAAAATCGCTTTCTGTCGACAACATCCGCTCAAGCAGGGCCGAATCCTTCTATTGGACCGCCATACTATTTTCCAACACCTTGGGGACTGCCTTGGGCGACTTTCTTGCCGATAACTCTGGCCTGGGATTTCTCGGCGGGGCCTTGTTGGTCGGGGGACTGATCGGGGCGGTTGTGCTCGCCGTCTATTTCACGCAGGTAAATCGCGTCGCCTTGTTCTGGGTTGCCTTTGTCCTGACGCGTCCCTTTGGCGCGACCTTTGGGGACCTGCTGACCAAGCCTCTGGAAAAGGGCGGACTGGATTTTGGCACCATCGGGTCTTCCCTGATTCTCGCTACGCTATTGACCATGCTGGTTGTCTACACGAGTTTCAACCAGAAACAAAAGACGGTGCAACAACAGGATCAGGGTTAGGTTACTGCCCATGGCCCAAATGCTGTCGGATCGATGGTTGCTCCCCCTTTCGAACGGCATCGTCCGCACTTGGGGGTTGATCCTTTGCGCACAAGCCTTCACTCCCGGGTAACCTAAGGCCCCTTCCATCACGCACCACCTCGGCGCATCACCCTACCCGACACGCATTAAATTGGTGCAGACATCCCGCTGCGCACCCGCCAAGGATTCAATAAACTATTGAATGGTATTGATATATAGCTTGTGGCATAACGATTGCTATTCAACCAGTGCTGTACCCATCGCTACAAAGAAGAATGAGGGAACACCACACATCATCGGTCAACGCCAGCTCGATACCCGGCAGGTGGTCGTCGCCTACCGCGGGATGGCCGACCCGATGTGCTGCATGCGGCCACACACGGAAGAGGTTGGGCTCAGTCGACAAAACAGCATTCCCTACATAACTGACGGAGGCACGCTAAACATGAAAGACTCACTCGTACGGCCACAGCTATCCCAACCCAGCCTGACCCGGCGTCATCGGCTCTTCAGCACCCTGGCCGCGGGGCTCGCGCTCCTCGCCGTGACCACGGCCCACGCCGCGGACACGATTAAAGTCGGCATCCTCCACTCCCTCTCCGGCACCATGGCCATCAGCGAGACCTCCCTCAAGGATGTGGCCCTCATGACCATCGAAGAGATCAACGCCAAAGGTGGCGTGCTCGGCAAAAAGCTGGAGCCAGTCGTGGTGGACCCGGCCTCCAATTGGCCGCTGTTCGCCGAGAAGGCACGCCAGATGCTGACGCAGGATAAAGTGGCGGTGGTGTTCGGCTGCTGGACCTCGGTGTCGCGCAAGTCGGTGCTGCCGGTGTTCGAGGAATTGAACGGCCTGTTGTTTTACCCGGTGCAGTATGAGGGTGAAGAGCTGTCGCAGAATGTATTCTACACCGGTGCCGCGCCCAACCAGCAGGCTATCCCGGCGGTGGAATACCTCCTGAGCAAGGACGGCGGTGGCGCCAAGCGTTTCTACCTCCTCGGCACGGACTACGTCTATCCGCGCACCACCAATAAAATCCTACGCGCCTTCCTGCATACCAAGGGCATCGCGGACAAGGACATCGAAGAGGTCTACACCCCCTTCGGCCACGCGGACTACCAGACCATCGTCGCCAACATCAAGAAGTTCGCCGCCGGCGGCAAGACCGCGGTGGTGTCCACCATCAACGGCGACTCCAACGTGCCGTTCTATAAAGAATTGGGCAACCAAGGCATCAAGGCCACGGACATCCCTGTCGTGGCGTTCTCCGTGGGTGAAGAGGAATTACGCGGCATCGACACCAAGCCCCTGGTGGGCCAGCTGGCCGCGTGGAACTACTTCATGTCCATCAAGAACCCGGTCAACGCCGAGTTCGTGAAGAAGTGGTTGGCCTACGTGAAGAAAAACAATCTGCCCGGCGGTGACAAACGCGTCACCAACGACCCCATGGAAGCCACCTATGTCGGCATCAACATGTGGGCACAGGCGGCGAAAAAGGCCGGCAGCGTCAACGTGGATGCCATACGCAAGGCCATGGCCGGCCAGACCTTTGCAGCACCGTCCGGTTACACCCTGATGATGGATGCGACCAACCACCACCTGCACAAGCCGGTGATGATCGGCGAGGTGCAGGCCGACGGTCAGTTCGCCATCGTGTGGGAAACCAAGAAGACCCTGCGCGCGCAACCGTGGAGCCCCTACATCAAGGGTAACGAGACGAAGCAGAAGCTGTAATCATTCCACCCTTGCCTCGCGGGACGGCAGCGCCGCCCCGCGAGGCCCGCGGTTTATCCGGATACTCCCATGACGCGTAGCACGCTCTCTGTTACCCCCTGGTTGTTTGCCCTGTTCCTCGCCCTCATCGGCAGCACGGCCCATGCCATGGAGGTGGCCACGCTGAAGACCCTGGCCGAGGGCGACAGCGATGCCAAAATAGAGGCCATCAATCAACTCATCATTAAAGCCGATGCCAGCGCCCTGCCGGTGCTGGAGGCCATGAACACCAATGCCTTGGGGCTGACGCCCGATGGCCATGTCGTCATCCAAAACACCAGCGGTGCTCTGGACGCCGCGACCCTGGCGCCGATGTTGCCGCCACCGGATTCCGTCGACGCCGTCACCATCAACAACCGCGTGCGCCGCGCCCTCGACTCGGCGCTGTCGGCGCTGCGTTTGTTTTCCCCCGCGCGGGCCGTGCGCCTGACCGCCGCGATGGACCTGCAAAACCGTGTGAACGAAGACCTGCTGCCCCTGCTCGCCACGGCGCTGGCCAAAGAAACCGACCAGGAGATTCAATTCGCCCTGCACCAGGCGGAGGCCGGACTCCTGTTGCGCGCCGCGGACCCCGCGGTCCGGTTGAAGGCCGCCACCACCCTGGGCGAGAGTGCGCGCGCCGGGACCCAGTCGATACTCTCTACACGTCTGGAAAAAGACGCGACGGGTGCCACCATCGAGACAGACGCCACGGTGCGCGCCGCCATCCAAAAATCCATCGGACAGATTGAGGATCGGCTCGCCGTGGGCGAGTATCTCGGTCGCATCTTCAGCGGTATCAGTCTCGGCAGCATCCTGATCCTGGTGGCCTTAGGCTTGGCCATCACCTACGGCCTCATGGGCGTCATCAACATGGCCCACGGTGAGTTGCTCATGATCGGCGCCTACGCCACCTACGTGACACAAACCCTGTTTCGTCACTTTGCACCGGGGTTGGTCGATGGCTATCTGCTGGCGGCGGTACCGGTGTCCTTCATCAGCGCCGCCCTGGTAGGTATGGCCCTGGAGCGCAGCGTCATCCGTCACCTCTACGGCCGGCCCCTGGAGACACTGCTCGCCACCTGGGGCATCAGCCTGATTCTGATTCAAACCGTGCGCACCCTGTTCGGCGCGCAGAACGTGGAGGTGGCCAATCCCACCTGGATGTCCGGCGGACTCAGCGTGATGAGCAACCTGGTGCTGCCTTACAACCGCATCGTCATCATCGGTTTCACCCTGCTGGTATTGCTGCTGGTGTGGCTGGTGTTGGCGCGCACCCGCCTCGGTCTTTATATCCGCGCTACTACCCAGAACCGCGCCATGGCCGGTTGCATGGGCGTGCCCACGGGACGCGTGGATATGTGGGCCTTTGGTCTCGGCTCGGGCATCGCCGGGCTCGGCGGTTGCGTCCTGTCGCAGATCGGCAATGTCGGCCCGGAAATGGGCCAGGGCTATATCATCGATTCATTCCTGGTGGTGGTGCTGGGCGGTGTCGGCCAGTTGGCCGGCGCGGTGGTGGCGGGGCTCGGGCTCGGCGTGGCGAACAAATTTCTCGAACCCTATGCCGGCGCCGTGCTGGCCAAGATCATGATCCTGGTATTCATCATTGTATTTATCCAGAAACGTCCTCAAGGCCTGTTCGCCATGAAGGGCCGTTCGGCGGAGGGCTGACATGAGTACGCCCACCCTGCCCCGTTGGCAAACACTGTATGGCGCGCGCGGCTGGACACTGTTGGCGGTGTTCTGCGCGCTGTTCATGTTCATCATTCCGCTGCTCAATCTGTCCGTGTCCGCGGACAGCGTGCTGCATGTGTCGGACTACAGCGTGACCCTGGTGGGCAAGATCATGTGTTATGCCATCGTCGCCCTGGCCCTGGATCTCATCTGGGGCTATACCGGTATCTTAAGTCTCGGTCACGGGGTGTTCTTCGCCCTCGGCGGTTATGCCATGGGCATGTATCTCATGCGCATGATCGGCAACCAAGGCCAGTACGGCAGCACGCTGCCGGACTTCATGGTGTTCCTCGACTGGAAGGAGCTGCCCTGGTATTGGCAGGGCACGGAACACTTCGCCTACGCCCTGCTGCTGATACTGGTGGTGCCGGCGTTGCTGGCCTTTGTCTTTGGTTACTTCGCGTTTCGTTCGCGGATTAAAGGCGTGTATTTCTCCATCATCACCCAGGCCATGACCTTCGCCTTCATGCTGTTGTTCTTCCGCAACGAAACCGGTTTCGGCGGCAACAACGGCTTCACCGACTTCAAGCGCATCCTGGGTTTCCCCATCGCCGCGGCGGAGACCCGCATCGGCCTGTTTATCGCCAGCGCCGTGGTGCTCATCGCGACCCTGCTGCTGTGCCGTTATATCGTCACGTCCAAACTCGGACGGGTGTTGAGCGCGGTGCGCGACGCCGAATCGCGCGTCATGTTTCTCGGTTACTCGACCTTGCGCTACAAACTGTTCGTCTGGACCCTGTCCGCCATGATCTGCTCGGTGGCGGGCGCGCTGTACGTACCCCAGGTGGGCATCATCAACCCGAGCGAAATGTCGCCGGGCAACTCCATCGAGATCGCCGTGTGGGTGGCGGTGGGGGGACGCGGCTCGCTCATCGGCCCGCTGCTGGGCGCCGGCCTGGTGAACGGCGTCAAGAGCTGGTTTACCGTGGCGTTTCCCGAGGTCTGGTTATACTTTCTTGGCGCCCTGTTCATCGGCGTCACTCTGTATCTGCCCCAGGGCGTCATCGGCCTGCTGCGCCGGCGGGGTAGCAAGTCATGAGCATGCCGCCGAACCGCCGCGAGTTGGCCAAGGACGGTGACGTGTCGGGTCTCGGCCACGCGCACCGGGGGGATGAGCTCGATCTCAGCCATGGCGTGGTATTGTACCTGGAAGATATCAGCGTCAGCTTCGATGGCTTCAAGGCGCTCAACGCGTTGACGCTCACCATCAACGCCGGCGAACTGCGCTGCATCATCGGCCCCAACGGCGCCGGCAAGACCACCATGATGGACGTGATCACCGGCAAGACCCGGCCGGACAGCGGCCAGGCGTTCTTCGGCCAGACCCTGGACCTCACGCGCATGTCCGAGACCGCCATCGCCCACGCCGGCATCGGCCGAAAATTTCAAAAGCCCACGGTGTTCGAGCAGCACACGGTGTTCGAGAATCTGGAGTTGGCCCTGGCCATGAATAAAGGGGTATGGACCACCCTGTTCGCGCGCCTCGACGCGGGGCAACGCGAACGCATCCATGCCATCCTCAAACAGGTACACTTGCACGATCAGGCCGAGGCCCTGGCGGGCCGCTTGTCCCACGGACAAAAACAGTGGCTGGAAATCGGCATGCTGTTGGCGCAGCAACCGACGGTGCTGTTGCTGGACGAGCCGGTGGCGGGCATGACCGATGCCGAGACCGAGCGCACCGCGGAACTGTTTCTGCAGCTCGCCGGCAGCCACTCGCTGGTGGTGGTGGAACACGACATGGATTTTGTCGCGCGCATCGCGCGCACGGTGACGGTACTGCACGAAGGCCGGGTGCTGGCGGAAGGCCCCTTGAGCCAGGTACAAAGTGACGAACGCGTGATCGAAGTCTACCTGGGACGCTGACATGCTGAAGATCGACGGCCTCAACCAATATTACGGCGGCAGCCACACCCTGCGGGATGTAACCTTTGCGGCACCCACCGGTGGCTGCACCGTGCTCCTCGGGCGCAACGGTGTCGGCAAGACCACGACCCTGCGCGCCATTACGGGAACAGTGCGATCAAGTAGCGGGACGATCACCCTGGACGGCGGGGCGATCACCAACGCCCGCCCGTACGAGATCAATCAGAAGGGCATCTCCCTGGTGCCGGAAGGCCGGCGGCTGTTCCCCAACCTGACCGTCCTGGACAATCTGCGGCTGGCGATGCGCCCGGGCGGCGCCTCCCTGGACGACGTGTACGTGCTGTTCCCGAAACTGAAAATCCTGCAACGCTCCAAGGCCGAAAGCCTGTCGGGCGGGGAGCGTCAAATGCTCGCCATCGCCCGCGCCCTGATGGTGCCCGCGAAACTGATCCTGCTGGACGAACCGTTCGAGGGCCTCGCCCCAACCGTCGTCAAAGAGGTCATGGACGCGCTGGCCCAACTGCGCGGCCGGGTCGCGATGGTGATCGTCGAGCACCACGCCGAAACCGTGCTGCCGCTGGTGGACCGCGCCTACGTGCTGGTCAATGGGCAGGTGGCGTTCGAAGGCACTGCCAGGGCGCTGGAAGATGACCCGGAATTGCAGGCAAGGCTGCTGGGGGTGGTGCAAAAGGATGCGGCATGACGCACCCGGGCCGATCTGCCTTTCACCCGATTGCCCCGTACCCGGATTATATCGATCTTGCACAATCCTGACGCTTTCGTTACCGTCATACTGGAATAGTGCATCATGAGCCGTCGCCCGTGCGCTCGGGCCGATCTCTTGCTGACAGCACCGAGTAGCTGAGCATCGAAGGCGGAACGGGATATGACGGGCACCACCTACACCTATATCGGCAATCCCGGTTCGGCGATCAGCCCCAACGGCCCGTCCTATTGGTCCCCGGCCCTGCCAACCGGCCAAAAGGGCCCCGCCTCCGGCGACAGCGTCATCATCAACGCCGGAACTATCGTCCTCCTGGACGCAGGCCTGCAATCGAACACCCTGTTCCTGGGCGGCGGCACCCTGCAATTCTACGGCGACTCCGGGACGAGCGGCGGGTTCATCGCCAATAGCAATACCTTCAGCAGTCCCACGCTGGACCGGAACTCGGTCATCACCACCAATGTGGC
>JAYUBZ010000026.1:0-9593 GCA_043740595.1 Gammaproteobacteria bacterium | reverse complement strand
AACAGCCCGGCAAACGCGCGCCTCGCCCGTGAGCCGTCAACTTGCCCTCAACCTGAAGTTGCGTGACGGCTCGTCCTTCGACAATTTTTTCGCGGCGCGTAATCGTGAGGCCATGGAAAGCGTGGCCACCGCCGCCGCGACGGCGGCCAGGCCAGCCAGCAAACTGACCACGGTGTTTCTCTGGGGCGAACCGGGCAGCGGCAAAACGCACCTGCTGGAAGCGGCGTGCCGCGCCGCGCAGGCGGACGGCTTGTCGCCGGTGTATGTCCCCCTGACCGAGGCGCGCGCCCTGCCGGTGGATTTGCTTGAAGGCATGGAGCAGGCGCAGTTGGTGGCCCTGGACGATGTGCAATGCATCGCCGGCGTGGCCGCGTGGGAGGCGGCGATCTTCAGTTTGTACGAGGGCCTGCGTGCCCAAGGCGGTGTGTTACTGGCCACGGCCAGCACCAACCCTGCCAGCCTCGGCCTGCACCTGCCGGATCTGGCCACCCGGCTGGCGGCGGACTTGGTGTATCAGTTGCACCTGCTGGCGGACGACGACAAGGTGACGGCCTTATGTCAGCGTGCCACCCATCGCGGCCTGCAGCTCCCGCCGGAGGTGGCGCGTTATGTGTTGGCGCGTTACCCGCGGGACCTGCACGCCCTGTTTCAGCTGCTGGACCGTATCGATCACGCCTCCCTCGCCGCGCAGCGGCGCATTACCATTCCCTTTGTGCGCAGCCTCGCGGGTGACGGCTGACTTTAGGCTGCCGGTGGGTGTAACTCCAACCCACGCAGGCGCGCATAGAAGGTTGCGCTGAGGATAAAGCCGGAGCACAACAGGACTTCCAGCAGGGCATAGGGCAGGGTGGCGTGCAGGGTAATACCTGCTTCGCGAAACTGATAGGCGAGCACCACGCCCTCGATAAAATACGGCAGGACCAGCATGCTTGCCCAGGCGTACGTATAAGGACGGCCGTGTAACAGTCCGGACAACGGCAGCAACAGCGGCAGGGTTTTCAGCGTCAGCCAGAATCCCGGTGGCACGCCCCGGGCAGGGGCGAGCCAGCCTTCCCAAGCCAGGCTGAGAATGATCAGGGCGACATACGTGCCGCTGGCCAGGTAGTACAAGCGTTGCACGCGCGCTGAGGGCGATTCGGTTGTGGCGGGGGCGGGCATTATGATTTTTCCAGTTGGAGGGCGACGTGCGCAAGGCGTTTGCCCAGGGCCTGACACAGGACTTTTTCATCGTCCGAGATGGGTGTGTCGCTGTTGATGCCGGCGACGTGGCTGGCGCCGTAGGGCGTACCGCCGGTTTGGGTGCGGTTGAGGGCTGTCTCGCTGTAGGGGATGCCCAGCATCAGCATGCCGTGGTGCAACAACGGCAGCATCATGGACAGTAACGTGGTTTCCTGCCCGCCATGCTGATTGGACGATGAGGTGAATACCGCCGCCGGTTTGTCCACCAGTCCGCCGCTCAACCACAACGAACTGGTGCTGTCGAGAAAATGCTTCATCGGTGCCGCCATATTGCCAAAGCGTGTGGGACTGCCGAGGGCCAGCCCGGCGCATTGCGTCAGGTCGTCCAGGCTGGCATAGGCCTCGCCCTCCGACGGGATGCTGGCGGCCCGCGGGTCATGCAGCGGACCCACCGGTGGCACGGTACGCAAGCGCGCCTGCATGCCCGGCACTTTTTCCACGCCACGGCCGATGTGTCTTGCCATGTCGCGCACGGCACCGTAGCGGCTGTAATACAACACCAGTATCTCGCTCACGACTTGAGTATCCGCAGCACGTTTTCCGGCGGGCGTCCGACGGCAGCCTGGTCGCCGTTGATGACGATGGGGCGTTCGATCAGCTTGGGGTTGGCCACCATCGCCGCGATCAGCGCGTCGCGTGTGAGGCGCGGGTCATCCAACCGGGCGGCTTTGTACCCTGCCTCTTTTTTGCGCATAAGGTCGCGTGGTTGCATGCCAAGGGAGTGCAGGATTTTTTTCAGCTGCGTTTTGCTGGGCGGCGTTTTCAAGTATTCGACGATGGTTGGGTGGATGCCTTGGCCCTCTAATAGTGCAAGCGTGCGCCGTGATGTCGAGCATTTTGGGTTGTGATACAGAATGATGGCCACCCGTGCCTCCATGGCTCGATGAATTTGAAGGTGATGTTTATCCAGTGGTAGAATAGCGCGTTTTCTTGACCCTGACGCAGTGAAATGTTAATTTGCCCGCACCGCCGTACGCTAGCAACGGAATTAATTCATCCACCGGGAGATTCAAAGAATGAAACACACCGATACCCTCATGGCGTTGTTGTTGGTTGCGGCCGCCGCCTCTCTCAGCGCGTGCGCCACCCAGCAGAAAGAACCCGTTAAGGAAGCCCCCAAGGTTGAGGCGCCCGCGCCTGAGCCAGTTGCCGCACCGGCGCCCACCCTCGCGCCTGCTCCGGCGGCAGCGGCCACGGGCAGCTACGAGGTGGTACGTGGCGACAACCTGTGGAACATCGCAGGCCTGTCGCGCATCTATGGCAATCCCTATCAATGGCCGCTTATCTACAAGGCCAACAGCGGCAAAATCAAAGATGCGGATTTGATCTATCCCGGTCAGAACTTCGATATCAACCGTGCTGCCAAGGCGGCCGAGATCGATGCGGCGGTCAACCACGCCAAGACACGCGGTGCCTGGTCCATCGGCGCGGTGGAAGCGTCGGACAAGGCCTATCTGGCTAAATGAGCTGGTAATCACCGGGTGACCCAAACGGTTACCCGGCAGTCTGGAATATAAAAGGGCCCTGTGGGGCCCTTTTATATTATGCGGTGTATTCAATCTGTGCTTGCTTTAACGAATACAGCGGCAAGTCGCCGCTGTCCCTCTTCAGGGTCGGTCAGGCATCCCTGGCAAACTTGAACTGTTCAAACGATCCTGTCACGTTGATGAGTTTGGTCGCGCGTATCTGGTGGGTGCGATAGCCATTATCCAGGATCAACAGCCTGCCCGGTGTAAACACGCCACGATGCGTGATCAAGGTGGAGGCCTGACGCAGGGCTTTCACTTCCGGCAAAAGCAAGGCCATCGCGAATTCCCCGTTCACGGTGTCCGCCGGCAGGATGGCGATGGCATCCGCGTTGGGCGCCAGGCGTTGGGCGCCGAGTTCGATATCGCCGGGTCCGGTACTGCGCACCCAACGCACCACGCTGATACTCCAGAGGGACTGCGGTTGCGGTGCACGGGTGGCGATCAGGTCACCGACGCGTACCTTTTCCAACTGCGCATTGGATTTGCGTATGGCGAAGCCGCCCGCGCTCTCATCCAGCAGATCCCACTGTACGTTTTGCCATTTGACCTGGCTGGCAGGGGGTATTGCCTGAGTGCCACTGATCTGTGTGCGGAGTGGTTGCGGGCCGACCTCCATGGTGCTGCAGACGAACTCGATGGCACCGTTCACAAAAAAATTGATGGCGTCGATGCCGGTCGTGACGTTCAGTTGCGCCCCGCGGGTGGCGTTGCGGTTAAAATAGCGTTTCGGATTCACCCCCCAGGAGGTGATCAGGCGCATGAGCATTTCCTGCCCCTGGTTCACAAAAAAATCTTTTTCCAGTCCGTCAGGATCGGGCGATGACCCGATCTGCAGTGTCGACAATTGTTGATGCATGACCCGCGTCAGATCAACCGTGGTCAACAGACGGTACTGTGCTTCCGTGGTGATGGGCTGGCTCTCGATGTTGGCCACGCCGGCGCGATCGGTGGCGAGGTTGATCAGAAACTGGCAATCAGGCCGCAGGGAGGCCAGCGCCATGCTGAGTTTTGCCTCAGGCGCCCAGCGGTCGAGATAGCGGCGGATTTTTTCCAGCATGCGTGCCGGGAGATGGTAGGGGTCGCAGAAATCGAGCAACAAGGCCTGTTTATAGACGTGACCGACACTGCTCTTTGGCAGTGTCGCGTTGAGTTCATCGACCACTGGGGTTTCCGTCAACCCTTCGATCTCGGCATAACGGTATAATTGATGGATTTCGTGCCACGTCCCCTCCGGGCTCGGCGCGTACAACTCGAACGACTTGGCCAGCACCTGGGTCAGGTAGTAGATGGCGCGTTGTATGGCGATGGCCAGCTCATCCTTGTCCGCGGAACTGAGTTTCGGTTTGCGCGTGGCATGCAGGACGATACGTTTGTAGCCGTCACCCATTTCATTCTGGAATTGACGCACGCGCGTAACCACGAGCTTATTTTTCTCCGGCAGGGGCAAGGGCAGGCCGATGTAGAGTTTTTGGGACTCGATGCAGATCGCTCTGATGGGTTGACGATAGAGATCCAGTAGCTTGAGTCGCAGGGTGTCGTCCACCACGGTCCGGTTCAGGGCCGTGATCGCCTTAAACAGCATCTGGCTGGCCTCGGCGGTATTCAGCACGGGCAGGTTCGCCAGCCAGCGTTTCAGCTCGGCCGGACGGGTCTCAGTTGCACCGTCTCCAGTGGTTTCCGGTAACGAAAAGCGTAAATTCATGGCACACATAAGCGGGTAGTCCCGGATCTGAAATCTTATTAACTGGCGATGTTACAGCTTGCAGTTTATCAGAACCCTGGAGTCTTTTGCCCGGCTATTTCAGATCAGCGCCGATGGCGGGTTAGAATGCCACGGGGGTGTCGACAGGCCAGCGACGGCGGGTCACCGGCCGCTGCCCGTGCCGGTATGTGGCGATACCGGGCTGCTTGTGACAGCCATAGATAGTATGATCAACGTTCAACTGAGGCAAAGGGTAAGGGGATGGGCCGGTGACGCTGAAACGACTTGAAAAGTTTTTTGAGGGCATATTGTGGAATAGCCGCCTGGTGGTGCTGGCGGCGGTGATCGCAAGCCTGGCCGCGGCGCTGGCTATGTTTTATGTCGCCACTGTCGATACTTTCTACATGTTGTCGCATCTCCTGCACTACGCCGACGGGTCGATGACCCTGGCGGCGCGCAAGGCCTTGCATAACGAAACCATCGGTCACGTGGTGGAGATCGTGGATGGTTATCTGTTGGCCACGGTGATGCTGATATTCTCCCTCGGTCTTTACGAGTTGTTTATCAGCAAGATCGATCAGGCGGTGGAATCGGAGGGTTCGTCGAGCGTGTTGCTGATCCGCAGCCTGGATGACCTCAAGGCGCGTCTCGCCAAGGTGATATTAATGATCCTGATCGTGACCTTTTTCGAACGCGTACTGGGCATCACGTTTACCGGTCCCCTTGACCTGCTGTATCTGGCGGGTGGGATTGCGCTCATCGGACTGGCGCTCTACCTGACTCATGCGAGCGAGACTGGCGCCAAGAAGAGTCATTAAGTTCGCGCGCCACTGGGCTTGCGCCGCCACCGCTCGCTAGCGGCCGGTCAGCGATTTTTCCATCGCAGCCTGCTTGAACGAACAGCCCCGGTACGTGCTTTCCTGTTCCGCGACAACCGTGAATCCGTTCTTCGCGAAGAACGGCCTGGCGGTCAAGCTCACATCGGCAAACAGCCGATGCAGATTCCGCCGCCGGGCCTGCTCCTCAATCTGTCTGAGCAGTGCTGTACCGATTCCGGTCCTTTGTTTTTCATGGTGCACGTAGAAACAGTCGATGCGGCCGCCGATATTGTCGAACTCGGCAAATCCAACGATGCCCGCGTCATCCTCGGCGACGAATACCTGATAATTTCCAAATCGCGATTGCCAGAAGGAATTTGGCGCGATCTCCGGTGCCCATGCGTCGATCTGCTGCGGGTTATAGTCGCGTGAATTCACCCGGCGCACAGTATGGTAATACAGCGCCGCTATCGCCGGGATATCCGCATCGTTGACCCTGCGCAGCTTCATGCCCGCTCACTAGCGATGCACGCGATTGTGAATCAAGTCCTGCACGACACTGGGGTCCGCCAGGGTGCTGGTGTCCCCCAGGGCGTCGGTTTCGTTGGCCGCGATCTTGCGCAGGATGCGGCGCATGATTTTTCCGGAGCGCGTCTTGGGCAAGGACGGCGCCCACTGAATGGCATCGGGCGTGGCGGTGGGGCCGATTTCCTTGCGTACTTGGTTGATCAGTTCCTTGCGCAGTTCATCGCTTGGTTGGATGCCGCTCATGAGGGTGACGTAGGCGTAGATGCCCTGTCCCTTGATGTCGTGGGGGAAGCCCACCACGGCCGCCTCCGCCACCGCCGGGTGCAGCACCAGGGCGCTTTCCACTTCCGCCGTGCCGAGGCGGTGACCGGAGACGTTGAGCACGTCGTCCACGCGTCCGGTGATCCAGTAATAACCGTCTTTGTCGCGGCGCGCGCCGTCGCCGCTGAAATACATGCCCGGATAGGTCTTGAAATAGGTGTCGATGAAGCGTTGGTGATCGCCGTAGACCGAGCGCATCTGTCCCGGCCACGGACGGGTAATGACGAGATTGCCCTCGCACGCACCTTCCAGTATTTTGCCTAGCGGGTCCACGATGGCCGGCACCACGCCGAAGAACGGCAGGGTGGCGGAGCCGGGCTTGAGGCGCGTGGCGCCCGGCAGCGGCGTGATCATGTGACCGCCGGTTTCCGTCTGCCACCAGGTGTCCACCACCGGGCAGCGGCTGTCCCCCACGACCCTGTAATACCACTCCCACGCCTCCGGGTTGATGGGCTCACCCACGGTACCCAGCAGGCGCAGGCTCTTGCGCGATGTTTTCTTTACCGGGCCGTCGCCCTCGCGCATCAGGGCGCGGATCGCCGTGGGGGCGGTATAGAAGGTATTGACCTGGTGCTTGTCGATGACCTGCCAGAAGCGTGAGGCATCGGGGTAGGTGGGGATGCCTTCGAACATGAGGCTGATGGCGCCGTTGGCGAGGGGACCGTAGACGATGTAGGAGTGCCCCGTGACCCAGCCGACGTCGGCGGTACACCAAAAGACCTCACCGTCTTGGTAGTCGAAGACATATTTATGCGTAATGGCGGCGAACAGCAGATAGCCGCCGGTGGTGTGCAGCACGCCCTTGGGCTTGCCCGTGGAGCCGGAGGTATAAAGGATGAACAGCGGATCCTCCGCGTCCATTTCCTCCGCCGCACAGTCGGCCGAGGCTTTGGCTACCGTGGCGTGATACCAGATATCGCGTCCGTCTTTCCAGCCGGTCTTGCCGCCGGTGTGTTGCACCACCAGCACCGTGTGCACATTGGGGCAGGACTTAAGGGCAGTGTCGGTATTGGCCTTAAGGGGGATAGTCTTGCCGCCGCGCAGACCTTCGTCACTGGTGATGACGACGCGGCAGTCGGAGTCGAGGATGCGGTCTTTCAGGGATTCCGGCGAGAAGCCACCGAACACCACGGAATGCACCGCGCCGATGCGGGCGCACGCGAGCATGGCCACCGTGGCCTCCGGGATCATGGGCATGTAGATGCACACCCGGTCGCCTTTTTTCACGCCGCGGTTTTTGAGTACGTTGGCGCAGCGGCTGACCTCGGCGTGCAGTTCGCGGTAAGTGATCTTTTTACTCTTCTGCGGATCGTCGCCTTCCCAGATAATGGCGGTCTGGTCGCCGCGTTTTTCCAGATGGCGGTCGAGGCAGTTGACGCAGGCGTTGAGTTTTCCACCCTCGAACCAGCGGATGAGGCCCTTGCTGAAATCCCATTCCAACACCTTGCCCCACGGTTTAGACCACGTGAGAAAACCCTTGGCCTGTTCCGCCCAGAATCCATCGGGATCGGTTACCGAGCGCGTGTACATCTCGCGATATTTTTTTTCGCTGATGTGGGCGCGTTGCGCCCATTCCGCGGGGATCTCGTAGACTTTTTCTCTGGACATGGGTGGTCCTCCTCGTTATATCCATCGGCGTCCGGCCGGACAGGGTGGTGTCATCCGCGCGTGAACCGCGGCCCAGATTCTGGACGTAAAATACCACAGACTGCCGAGTCTGCCACAGGCAGGCGGGTCGGTGCGATGTGTGGCATACAACTGCAGTTTTATACCTGTTTCCAGCAACTGCAAATTTATGTCTTTCTCGGGAACCTCGATTTCATGACCCGCACGCTGCATGCGCAGGCACAAAAGGACCCACCCCATCAGTGACGGCTGGTTGTGTTAGGCTATGAGGTGATCGTCATCGGACCCAAAGACTCAGTGACCGCTTCCAGCGCGCCGAATTTCCGGAAACAGCCAGAAGCCGACGTTCGAGGCCAGGAGATAAGCCGACATTGGCTTTCTTGTGGTTGTCGTGGCCGTGATAATGACGGTCGCGATAATGCTCTTCAAGCGAACGTTTAACGCTGCGTCCTGGAGATATGCTTGGGCCAAGACAAGATTGGGTGAAAATTCACATGCAGGAGTAATATTCTTCGTTGTCGGCATCGGCGAAATTTATTATTAAGGAGGCACAATGTTCAAACGTATTCTGGTGGCAGTGGATGGCAGCCATACTGCCGAGCTGGCTTTGCAGGAAGCGATCAAGCTGGCCAAGGAACTCCGGGCACAACTGCGGATCGTGCACGCCGTCGATATCGTAAGCATCAACCTGGGCGCAGAGTTTCCGAATCCATCCGAGATTTCCGATGCTATGACCAAGGGCGGACAGGAAATCCTCCGCAAGGCAGAGGCCGTGGCGAGGGGAGCCGGGATACCGGTCGAAACCCGGCTGATCGAAATCGACACCCTGGGCCACAGCATCCCGGAAATGATCGCGGCAGACGCCGAGGCCTGGCCCGCGGACCTTATAGTGATCTGCACACATGGCCGCAGGGGGCTGAGCCACCTGTTCCTGGGCAGCGTCGCCGAGGGGCTGGTGCGCGTCGCCACGAAACCGGTGCTGTTGATCCGCGGAAAATGACCGCCGCGTGCCGGTGCGGGACAGGTATCGACATGCCCTTGGCCGTGCCGATCGCCGTCTGCGACGGCTTTGCACTGTTGCCGGTTACCGAAAGATGACTCGTTCGCCCGATTGGCCTGATCAGACCGAGACCGCGCAAAATCAGCGCCCATTTGGCCTTCGCCAGGATGTCCTGCCACTTTTCAATTGAAAACGCGTGGAGCGCTCAATTCGCCACGGGCATCAACCATTCCGCGCCATAGCCCGATACACAAGAATGTGCCCCAGGCTGCCTGCGGATTCGTAAAGAAGGATGGTCACGATGCAAACGACCACAAATAAATCAGGAGCTGAGCCCGCGCGCGTGCAGCCAGCGACTGCCAAGACATCTGACATCGCATCCGCGTCTGTTCCCGCCACGCTCGCGGCGCTTGATGTGAACTCCGAGACGGGACTCACGCGTGCGGAGGTGGACGCCCGCCGGAAGACACACGGCTATAACGAGGTGGCCGAAAAGAAATCGCACCCGGTCCTGCAATTCCTCGGGAAATTCTGGGGCGTGTCGGCGTGGATGCTTGAACTGATCATGCTCCTGTCGGCCTTCCTTGGGAAATACTCGGACCTCGCCGTGGTGAGTGCGCTGCTGGTGGTCAACGCGGTGTTGAGTTTTATGCAGGAGCGCCGGGCCGCCGGCGTCGTCGAAACGTTGCGGCGTCGGCTGCAGGTCAGTGCACGCGTGCTGCGTGACGCGAGTTGGCAGGTCATTCCCGCCCGCGAGCTGGTCCCCGGCGACATCCTGCGCGTGCGCCCCGGCGACATCATCCCGGCGGACGTGAAACTCCTCAGCGGGG
>JAYUBZ010000025.1:0-3169 GCA_043740595.1 Gammaproteobacteria bacterium | reverse complement strand
CGTTACCCATCGCTCGCTGTTCGACGGCACCATTCAGGGTCTGGCGCGTACCGACCAGCCGGCGTTCTGTTTTCAGGGTCACCCGGAGGCGAGCCCCGGCCCACACGACGTCTCACCCCTGTTCGACCGGTTTATTCACCTCATGGAGAAGTCGCACGCCGCCGGTGGCAAGTTGCCGGGAAAAACTGTTCGGGAAGGACAGGCCTTGTGACCCCTTTCTTGCCACTTGCTACTGGTTGCTGACATCCATGCCCAAACGTACAGACATCAAATGTATCCTCATCATCGGCGCCGGACCCATCGTCATCGGCCAGGGCTGCGAGTTCGATTATTCCGGCGCCCAGGCCTGCAAGGCGCTGAAGGAAGAGGGCTACCGGGTCATCCTGGTGAATTCCAATCCCGCCACCATCATGACCGACCCGGACCTGGCGGATGCCACCTATATAGAGCCGATCAACTGGCAGTCCGTGGCGCGCATCATTGCCAAGGAGCGCCCGGACGCGTTGCTGCCCACCATGGGCGGGCAGACCGCGCTTAACTGCGCCCTGGATCTGGATCGCGAGGGTGTGCTGGCCGAATACAAGGTGGAGATGATCGGCGCCAAGCGCGACGCCATCGACAAGGCCGAGGATCGCGAGCTGTTCAAGAAGGCCATGGAGGATATCGGTCTGGGTGTGGCGCGTGGCGCCGTCGCCCACAGCATGGAAGAGGCCTTGCAGGTGCAGGCCATGATCGGCTTCCCGACCATCATCCGGCCGTCCTTTACCCTGGGCGGTAGCGGCGGCGGCATCGCCTACAACAAAGAAGAATTCGTCACCATCTGTGAGCGCGGCCTGGATGCCTCGCCGACGCGCGAACTGCTGATCGAGGAATCGCTTATTGGCTGGAAGGAATACGAGATGGAGGTGGTGCGCGACAAAAACGACAACTGCATCATCATCTGTTCCATCGAGAACTTCGATCCCATGGGCGTGCACACCGGCGACTCCATCACCGTGGCGCCGGCGCAGACCCTCACCGACAAGGAATACCAGATCATGCGCGACGCCAGCATCCTGGTGCTGCGCGAGATCGGCGTCGAGACCGGGGGTTCCAACGTGCAGTTCGCCATCAACCCCAAGGACGGGCGCATGATCGTGATCGAGATGAACCCGCGGGTCTCGCGTTCCTCCGCACTGGCCTCCAAGGCCACCGGCTTTCCCATCGCCAAGGTGGCGGCCAAGCTGGCGGTGGGGTATACCCTGGACGAACTCAAGAACGATATCACCGGGGGGCGCACGCCGGCCTCCTTCGAACCATCCATCGACTACGTCGTGACCAAGTTTCCACGTTTTACTTTTGAGAAATTCCCTAAGGCCGATCCGACCCTGACCACGCAGATGAAGTCCGTGGGCGAGGTCATGGCCATCGGGCGCACCTTTCAGGAGTCGTTGCAGAAGGCCTTGCGCGGCCTGGAGATCGGTTCCTATGGTCTGGAGCCGAGGCTCGATCCGGCCCTCGACGCGGATGCGGCGCGCAAAAAGCTGAGTCAGGAGTTGCGTGTACCGAACGCCGAGCGCGTCTGGTACATCGCCGACGCCTTCCGCTTTGGCATGAGTATTGCGGAAATTTTCGATCTGACCCATATCGACCCCTGGTTCCTGGTGCAGTTGGAAGAGCTGGTGACGATGGAAGGCGAGATCGCGAAGTCGAAAAAGAAAAAACCAAACGCCGAGCGCATCCGTCAGTGGAAGCGCAAGGGTTTCTCCGACCGGCGCCTGGCGACGCTGCTGGACATGACAGAGGATGCGTTTCGCGCCCTGCGTCACAAGGCCGGCGTGCGGCCGGTATACAAGCGCGTGGATTCCTGCGCGGCGGAGTTCGCCTCCAGCACTGCGTATATGTACTCGACCTACGAAGAGGAATGCGAGGCGGCGCCTTCGACGTGCGAAAAGATCATCGTACTCGGCGGCGGGCCCAACCGCATCGGTCAGGGTATCGAGTTCGATTATTGCTGCGTGCACGCGTCCTACGCCCTGCGCGAGGATGGTTACCAGACCATCATGATCAACTGCAACCCAGAGACCGTGTCCACGGACTACGATACCTCGGACCGCCTGTATTTCGAACCCTTGACCCTGGAGGACGTGCTGGAGGTCATCCACCTGGAAAAGCCTAAGGGCGTGATCGTGCAGTATGGCGGCCAGACACCGCTCAAATTGGCGCGCGACCTGAAGAAAAACAAGGTGCCGATCATCGGCACCTCCCCCGACTCCATCGATAAGGCGGAAGACCGCGAGCGCTTCCAGAAGCTGATCCAAAAGCTGGGTCTGCTGCAGCCGCCCAACGCCACCGCGCGCAATCCGGAACAGGCGGTCAAGCTGGCGGAGACCATCGGCTATCCGTTGGTGGTGCGCCCGTCGTACGTGCTGGGTGGTCGCGCTATGCAGATCGTGCATGACCGCGACAGCCTTGAGACCTATATGCGCACCGCGGTGAGCGTGTCCAATGACTCGCCGGTGTTGCTCGATCGTTTTTTGAACGACGCCATTGAAGTCGATGTGGACGCCATCTGCGACGGCAAGAAAGTGGTGATCGGCGGCATCATGGAGCATATCGAGGAGGCTGGCGTGCATTCCGGCGACTCCGCCTGTTCGCTGCCGCCCTTCAGCTTGTCGAAGAAGATCCAGGACCGCTTGCGCGTCCAGACGGTACAGCTGGCCAAGGCCCTCAAGGTGGTGGGACTCATGAACATCCAGTTTGCCGTGAAGGGCAATGATATCTATGTGCTGGAGGTGAACCCGCGCGCCTCGCGTACCGTTCCCTTCGTCTCCAAGGCTACGTCGCGCCCCCTGGCCAAGATTGCCGCGCGTTGCATGGTCGGTACCTCTCTGGCGAAGCAAGGGGTGGTGTCGGAGGTTATCCCGGCTTATTATTCGGTGAAGGAAGCGGTGTTTCCCTTCATTAAATTTCCCGGTGTCGACACGGTATTGGGTCCGGAGATGAAATCCACCGGCGAGGTCATGGGCATAGGCCGCACCTTTGGCGAGGCCTTCTCGAAATCGCAAATGGCCGCCGGTTCGGAAATCCCGCGCAGCGGCCGCATGTTCATCAGCCTGCGCGATACCGATCAAAAAGCCGGCGTGGAAGTGGCGCGTTACTTTTCCACCCACGGTTTCGAGGTGCTGGC
>JAYUBZ010000024.1:0-3604 GCA_043740595.1 Gammaproteobacteria bacterium | reverse complement strand
AGGAGGGCGGGAATGCAGGGCCTGACCTCAAGGGTGTGGGCAACCGGCTCAAACCTGAGGCCCTGCTCGAATCGCTGATCGTGCCCAGTGCGGTGGTGGTTCCGGGCTTCGGCACCGCCACCGTCTCGCTCACCGACGGCACCAGTGTCACCGGCTTTTTGACCAAGAAGGCAGACGATGGCGCGCTGACCATCCGCAAGCCTGACAACACCGATGTTGAGATCCCCGCGGTGAAGATCACCTCGTTCACTCCGCCGATATCGAGCATGCCGCCGATGGGCGCGCTCCTGTCACGCGAGGATCTGCGCGATGTCGTTGCCTACCTCACGTCTCTCAAGTAAACCCGTCCCAAGAAAATCAGAACACGCTGCTTCGACCCCAACTCAGAACACCTCTTTCCGACACCACCCCCGAAAGGACCCCGCATGAGTTTCCGTTCCTTAGCCCTTGCCGCCATTCTCGCCGTCGCTGGCGTGGCCTCTGCCGCCGACCGTGACGGCAGCGCGGCCGAGCAGCTCGGCTGGAAGATCGCCCTCCAGGCTTGGACCTGCCACCACACCACGCTCGCCGAGACCCTCGCCGTCTGCAAGACGGTGGGGATCAAGTATATCGAGTTCTATCCGGGCCAGCCGGTCGGCGGCGGCGTTGACGGCAAGGTCGACCACGGTTCGTCGCCCGAGCTGCGCACCAAGATCAAGGCGATGCTCGCTGAGGCCGGCGTCACGCCGGTTGCGTACGGCGTGGTCGGCCTGGGTAAGGACGAGGCCGGCAGCCGGAAAGTCTTCGAGTTCGCCAAGGACTTCGGCTTGATCTCGATCACCAGCGAACCGCCCGAGGACGCCTTCGACACCCTCGACAAGCTGGTCAAGGAGTTCGACATCCGTGTGGCCATCCACAACCACCCGAAGGATTCGCACTACTGGCACCCCGACACCGTGCTCAAGGCCATCAAGGGCCACGACCCGCGCATCGGCTCCTGCGCCGACACCGGCCACTGGCCGCGCTCGGAGATGGCCGCCATCGACTGCATGAAGAAGCTGGAAGGCCACATCCAGTCATCGCACCTCAAGGACACCGACAAGATCGGCAAGGGTGCGCGCGACGTGGTGTTTGGTACCGGCGTGAACGACATCCCCGGCCAGCTCGCCGAGTTCAAGCGGCAGAACTTCAAGGGCGCGATTTCGATCGAGTACGAGCGCGACAAGAAGGGCGAGGAACTGATCGCCGACCTGAAGGTGATGGTCGCCCTGGTCGACAAGACTGCCGCCGAACTGGTTAAGGCGAAGTGAGCTGACGCCATCGTCAGCGACAGCATCCGACAATGCGGCCGATGTGGTCGTTCTGGGCGATGCGCACCGAGGCTGTGTCGGTGCTGCACTGGGGCCTCAGCGGTTCTGTGCTGCTGGAGCATTTGCGCGGCACGCCGCTTTTGCCGTGGTTTTTCCGCCTGCTCGGCGCAAAATTCGGCAAGGGCGTGTTTCTCGACACCACCGACATGACCGAATTCGATTGCGTCACAGTCGGCGATTTTGCCGCCATCAATGATTCGTCGGCCCTGCAGACGCATCTCTACGAGGATCGCGTCATGAAAATCGGCCGCGTCCATGTCGGCAAAGGTGTCACCGTCGGCGTTGGCTCGACCGTGCTCTACGACACGCGGGTAGGCGATTTCGCCCGGCTGGGGCCGCTGACCTTGGTGATGAAAGGCGAATCGATTCCGGGGAATACGGAATGGGTCGGGGCACCGGCGGAACCAAAATGAGAGGGAGAGCCGGACCGCGAACCTTCAGGTTCGCCTGATGCAGGGTTTTATCATGCCGTTTTTGGTAACATTAAAGCGCGCAAGCGGCGAACCTGAAGGTTCGCGGTCCAAGCTCGGACTTAACCTGTTTCCTTCCAAATCCATCCTGCGTTAGACATATCGCAGCCTCCCACCTGATCGCCCCAAAACGTCCCACAACAGCTTCGGCCACCTTTTCCGCGTCACCACCTTCGGCGAATATCCGGGGCGGCCTTTCCAAGCATCTCAAACGTAATCTCTGCATGTCGCCCAATGCAACCGATCTGTGGCTGATCTAAGCTCTATGGAAATAATTGGAATCAAAAACATGCCGGCAAAAGCTATAAATACCCTTAGACCATATGGCGCACCCCAATGTCGCAGCACCAGCGTTGCAAGGGTGGTCACGGTTCCAGCGCAGGTCGCGGCGAGCCAGTACAACGAAATGTCATGAGATGATGGCAACGCCATCACCGAGCCGAAATCGTTGCAAGAGACCCAATTTGTGTCTGGCCAAGTGAATAGCAACAATGAAATTGCCAACAGGAAATAGATGGCAGCAATGCTGAAATTTGGCGCACGCAGGGCAATCCAATACGGAATGCTGATAATAGATATTATAATTACTTCTAGTGTCAACATACTGACTCCGTTTTTTCTACAATTGCCTTTTTTTGATTGTTTTAAAATGCACAACAGGCTTTAAGAATGAATAAACCTCGTCGGCACTGCTCATTTTCGTGATAACACGATTAACACTCTGGTTTTGTCCCCATGTCCCACAACACTTTCGGCCACCTATTCCGCGTCACCACCTTCGGCGAATCGCACGGTCCCGCGCTGGGCTGCGTCGTCGATGGCTGCCCGCCGCTGATCCCGTTGACCGAGGCTGATATCCAGGGCTTCCTCGACCTGCGCCGCCCCGGCCAGTCGCGTTTCACCACGCAGCGCCAGGAGCCGGATGCGGTGCGCATCCTGTCTGGCGTATTCATGGACGAGCGCAGCGGCCAGCAGGTGACTACCGGCACGCCTATTGCCTTGATGATCGACAATGTCGACCAGCGCTCGAAAGACTATGGCGATATCAAGGACAAATTCCGCCCGGGCCATGCCGACTTCACCTATCTCGCCAAATATGGCGTCCGCGATTATCGCGGTGGCGGGCGGTCGTCGGCGCGCGAAACGGCGGCGCGTGTGGCGGCGGGCGCAGTCGCGCGCAAAGTCGTGCCCGGCGTGGTGATCCGGGGGGCGCTGGTGCAAATGGGGCCGCATGCCATCGACCGCGCCAACTGGGACTGGAACGAAGTGGCGCGCAACCCGTTCTTTTGCCCCGATGCGAAAGCCGCCGCGTTGTTCGAGACCTATCTCGACGGCATCCGCAAATCCGGCTCGTCCTGCGGCGCGGTGATCGAGATCGTTGCGGAAGGTGTCCCCGCCGGCTGGGGCGCGCCGGTCTATGCCAAACTGGATTCCGAATTGGCCAGCGCCCTGATGAGCATCAATGCCGTCAAGGGGGTTGAAATCGGCGATGGTTTTGCCGCAGCCAGCCTGACCGGCGAGGGCAATGCCGACGAGATGCGCGCGGGCAATGACGGCGCGCCGCGTTTCCTCTCCAACCACGCCGGCGGCATTCTGGGTGGCATATCCACCGGCCAGCCGGTGGTGGCGCGCTTTGCCGTCAAGCCGACATCATCGATCCTGGCACCGCGCCAGACCATCGACCGCGACGGCCATGAAACCGATATTCTGACCAAAGGCCGCCACGACCCCTGTGTCGGCATCCGCGCCGTGCCGGTGGGCGAGGCGATGATGGCCTGCGTGCTG
>JAYUBZ010000023.1:0-8057 GCA_043740595.1 Gammaproteobacteria bacterium | reverse complement strand
GGTGTGCGGCATCCCCCTGCCCGCGCGCCTGCGCGAAGCGGACAGGCTGCCCGATGCGATTTTCACGCCCTCCACCAAGGCGGAGTTGGGTGCGCACGATGAGAACATCAGCTTTGCCAAGGCCGAGGAGTTGTTGGGCGGCAAGCTGGCGCAACAGGTGCGCGACACCAGCCTGGCGCTCTACCGCGAGGCGGCTACTTACGCCCTGACCCGTGGCATCATCATTGCCGACACCAAGTTCGAATTCGGTGTCGACGAAAACGGCGTGCTCACCCTCATCGACGAGGCCTTGACCCCGGACTCGTCGCGCTTCTGGCCCGCGGACAGTTACGCCCCGGGCGCCAACCCGCCGAGCTTCGACAAGCAATACGTGCGGGATTATCTGGAGACCCTGGACTGGAACAAACAGGCGCCGGGTCCGACGTTGCCAGCAGACGTGGCGCAACGCACGGTGGAGAAATACCAGGAGGCCTTGCGTCGGCTCACCCAGGCGGGTAAATAACCGCACGACAACACGCGCACTGCCGAATCAGCGCTCGATGGTGTAGAGAATATCGGCGCCGCCATGCACCCCCGACTCGCTCTGAAACTGCCAGTGCTTGTCCAGCTTGTAGCGCATGCGAAAGGTGTTGACCGGCTCCAGCAGTCCGATACCGTAGTTGATATAGAGGCGTGGTGATAGATACGTGCCGATGACCAGCGACGTATCCTGTGATGTGGCGCCCGTCTGTATGCTCACATCCTGTATACCGAACACACCGCCGATTTTCTTCGCCAGCAGTTCGCCGCCGGCCGCCCCCAGGGAGGTGGCGGCCTGATACAGCAACTCGCCGTCCGCGCGCCTGGACTGATCCGCCGGCCGCCCCAGCATCAGGTAGGAGAGGGTGTCGGTATCGCTCATGCCCGGTTCCGAGAACAACGTCAACTCCGGGGATTTGAGCGTGCCGCGCGCCAGCACGCCGGCGAGCACGTCGCCGGTGCGGCGCACGGCACGCATGTCCAGCCCGGGGTTGTCGAGGGGACTGCTGGCGAAGATCAGGCGCCCGCGTTCGATGTTGAGGTCCTGGCGGTAAATGCTGTATTGGCCCTTTACCACGCGCAGCTCACCCAGGGCGGTGGTCGGCCGATCCGGTTCATCCGAGGTAGTAATGCTGCCGGTGATGTCGCCATTGAAATTAAATCCGGAGAAATGAATTTTCTCCCCCAGGTCGAGTTGCACGCGGCTGTGGACCTTCCACTTGGTGGATGCCACCGCCGGCGTACCGCTGTTGACGATCACCACGTCGGAGGAGGCCAGCCTGGCGCGCGCCAGATACTTGGGCGCGATGCGTCCTTCGGGGATATTGATCTTGCCATCCAGGTGCAGGGTGTGTGGTCGTGCATCCAGGGTCAGGTCCGGTGTCGCCAGCAGGAAAATCTCCGGCGTGTTGGCCAGTTCGAAACGGTTGCCGCTTAGGTGCAGCGCGGCGGACCAGGCGGCGTTGGCGTGTAAATCGATGTTGCCATCGAGGTCCAGTGTGCCCTGGCCGGAGCGCATGCCGCCGGTGACACGCAGCACATCGCTGCCGTCACCGTTTAAGGACAGGTGCGCATCCCGCAGGTGCAGCCCTAAGCGCGGAATATCCGCGGCGCCGTCGTTGAGTGCGAGTTGTCCGCTGAGGCGTGGATGTTGCGCCGTGCCGCGCACCTGCCAGCGGGCGTCGAGGCTGCCACGGGTCTGGTAGAACTGGGGGAAAAACAGCGCCAGCGGCGACAGGTCGTGGAAGGCCGCGTTGACGTCGCCCTGCAGGGAAACATCCGACGGCGGGGGTGTATCGGGGAGAGTCAGGGGGAAGGCCAGGTTGGCGTCCAACGTACCTTGGTTTTTAAGTTGCAGGCTGAGGCTGGACTGCGCACGCCCATCCGCTGCCTGCAGGCGCGCGCTCGCCGAGTCGTACTCCACCTGTACCTGCTGCTCGCCCTTCGCCGGATAACGCACGCTGCCGGGGGAGAAGTGTAACGCGGCGGCGGCCGACAGTGCCCCGCCGTGGGGTGCGCGCGCCACGACGTTTGCATCCAGCTTGCCGCTGAGGCCGAGGTCTTGCAGAAACAGCGGCTGGAACAGGGACAGGGGGAATTGTCGTGCCGACACCGATGCGTTCCAGCCCACCGGCCGGCGCCACGCACCGGCTGCGCATACCCGTCCTGGTTCCTGACGCAGACAGGTTTCCGCCAGGCTGATTTCATTTTCCCCGGCCACCAGGGCGGCGGGGTGTTCCAGGCGCCACGCACCCGCCGCCTCGGAGCGCAGCTCGCCCTCGGTCAGCTTTCCCGTCCAGACATTTTTCAAGAACGATCCGTGCAGGCTCACCTTCGCACGGGTGCCGTCGGCATCGAGTGCCAGATCGATAACATGCGCGCGCATCCGGCCCTTGGCCTGCAACGTGAGTGAGGTGAGGCCGCCCTGGGGTGCGACGAACCCATCGAGTTCGAGGCGTGTGTTGGAGTCCTGTTTGTCCTGCCTATCCAGGTCGAGTTGCAACGCCAGGCGTTGGGCGGCATAGCCGCGGAAGGCGAGACCGGTACCCTGGAGACTGGCGTCCACCCGTGGCGCATCCCGCGGCCCCGTCAGGCGGCCCTGGGATGACAATTCGCCGCGCGCGTCCGGCCACAGAAGCGACAGGTCCGATGCCTTGATATCCCAGGCAAGTGAATAGTGGTCGGTGGCGCTACCCGAGGCATTGGCGGAGGAGCTGCCCAGCTGTGCCGCGAAATGTTCCAGCGTGTAACGCCGACCGTCGATGGCGAGGCGCGTGTTGAGCTGCAGTGGCTGGCCGCGCAGCGTGCCGCTGAGGTTGGCGTTGTCGATGTGCAGGCGCCGGTAGTCGCCGCGCAGGTCGGCGGCGAGGGCCAGTTGCCCCGGCCAGTTTTTAGCGTAGCGCGCGGGGTTGATATTTTTGGCCCGCAGCTGGACGTGCCAGCCGGGTTTTTTCGACCAGCGCCAGGCGCCGTTGGCATCCAGGCTGCCATCCAGCAGATGGGCCTGGGCGGTGGCGCGCAGTGCGGTGTCGTCGCCGCTACCGTTGGCGGTCAGCGTGATGTCGTGCAACGTGGCGTGATCGAGACGCGTGTTCAGACTGAAGCGGTAGTGGTTGGGTACACCGTCGATAACCAGCTTGCCGCCGAGGGAGTGCAACGGGCTGGGCTGGGCATCGGCGACCGGCAACGAATGCCAGTCCAGGTCCAAGGTCATGGGATAATCCGCCAGCGTCGACAGGGTCTTGGTTGCACCGGCTTTGCGCGCGCTGGTTTGAGGCCGGTGCTCCAGCGCGAGGTGGACCCGTGCCTGAGCGTTGACCGTGCCGCGCACCTCCAGATCACCCTGTGCCTGCATCTGCGATGCGCTGCCGTGCCCCGCCAGGCGGCCGTGTAGTTGCACCGCCGGCCAGGTGGCGTTGATCTCCCGTGCCGCAACGTCCTTGAGTTGCAGCACGGCATTCCATTGTAACTGGGTATAGGGGGTGTCCAGGGTCGCGTCGAGTTGCGCCTTCACGGGTGTGTTGAGATGGGCGACGATGTTAAGGCGCTGGCGGTCGCCGTGTATCTGTCCATCGCCGGACAGCGTGGGTTGCCCGGTCTGCGCCCAGGACCCGTGTACGGTCAGGTCGATCTGGGCGGCAGGCGTCAGCCCGAGGCGTCCGTTGAGGTCGGCGTATGCGTCTTGCGCCTCGATGCGTGCTTTCTCAAGCAGCACGCTGTTACCAAAAGCCGCCAGGGAAAATTGCACCCGGTCGATGTCTATCGGCGCCGTCACGGCCGGGCTGATAATCGTCAGGTGCGCGATCTCCGCATCCTGCAGCGCGATACGAAATGGCAGACGCACTGCGCGGGGCGTGGCCGCTGATCCAGGCGCCGTCGCCGGCGTTAAGGTAATCACCAGGTGCTCGATGCGTACCGGCCGCAGATGCAATGTCGCGCCGAATGCCCAGCCTGGTTGCCAATCCAGGGACAGGCCGTCGGCATGCGCGTTAAATGTCTTTGACCGGTACGCCACACCGGTCATGCTGATGGGGCCCATGAGGCGACCGCTCAGTCGCGTAACGGTCAATTCGCCACCGGACCAGGCGGCGAGCCGCGGAAATACCCATTGCAATGCCGCTTCACTGGTCAGCAGCAGGCCGATGCCGCCCAGACTCAGCGTCAGTGCCATGAGTGTTGTCCACAACCACACGCGTTTCATAAGTCAGGCCCCACCACCAGATGGAAACGCCACGGACGGTCCTCCAGGCTCAGGGGCCAGGCCACATCCAGTCTGACCGGGCCGATAGGGGACCTCCAGCGCAGGCCCACGCCGGCGCCTTGCTTGAAATTCTCGGACGAGGAATTGTATGCATTGCCGACATCGTAGAAGGTCGCGGCACTCCATTTTTCCGACAGGCTGTGTTCGTATTCGACACTGCCCACCAACAGATATTTGCCGCCCGCCACATTGCCGAGACTGTCCAGGGGACCGAGGCTGCTGTAGGCGTAGCCACGTACGCTCTGATCGCCGCCGGCGTAGAAGCGCAGGGTGGCCGGCAGGTTTTCAAAATCCTTCACGCTGGTGTGGCCGCCGTCCAGGCGTGTCAGCAAACGTCCGGCCGTCGATACCGGCAGGATGAATTTGGTATTGACGCGTGTCTGAAAGAACGACACGTCCGAGCCGAGACTGGTCGCGGCGCCGCGGAAATCGATCTGTATGCGGCTGCCGCGGGTGGTGTTGATGCGGTTGTCGGCGCGGATCCGCTGCCAGTTGACCTCGGGGATGAAGAGAGTGGATTTTCCGTTGTCCACGCCGGTCACGAAGCGTTCGTGCCGGTAGTTGAGTGAGTAGGCCTCGCGCCAGTCGCCGCGCGCCTGGTTGCGGCTGATGCCGAACAGCCGGGTCTGGCTGTCGCTGGTCTTAGGATGGTCGTCGGTCCAGCCGCCGGTGATGACGATCTGGTCGGTGAGCGGATTCTTTATCGGTATGCGATAGCGGGTGGTGATGCTGGTGTTGATCTGCGAGACGTTGAGTTCGGTGGAGAAGCGTCTGCCTCCGGTGTTGACGATGCGCCGTTCCCAGGCGGCTTTTGCGCGCGCGCCGGTGTCCGTGCCATACCCCGCACCCAGGGTGTACTTGTCGCGGTCGCGCAAGGTCAGCTTTATGTCCACCGGCACCGCCAGGTTCTCCGCGCGGTCGCGGCGTGGTTCGACATCCACCTGCTGAAAATATTCACTGTCGCTCAAGGCGCTTTGCAGTTTCAGGATTTTGTTGCTGTCGTAGGGCTCGCCCGGTTTGAACGGCACGTAGCGCTGGAGCAGGGACAGATCCAGCCCATCCGCCTGTAGAAACGACACCGCGCCGAAGTGATAACGTGCACCGCTGGCGTAATGCAGCGATACACTGGCGCTGTTGCGCGCGGGGTCGACGCGCACCTCGCTGTGCTGGAGCTCAGCGTCGAAATAACCGCGCTGCGCACCCAGGTTCTGCAGTGTGCGCTTGGCCTCCTCGTAGCGGGCATCGTCGAGGATGTCACCCTGCTTGATGGGCAGGTCGGTGAGACGCTGGCGGAATTCAGGATCGGTGGATGCCTCGCCGTCGATGTGCACGTCCAGCTCGGTGATGCGTACCGGTTCGCCCAGTTGAATATGATAGGTGGCGACCCAACGGTTGTTTTGGTTGACCAGTGTGCTGTCGATATGCGGCCGATAGTAACCAAAGGGTTGCAGGGCCGCGCGGATCTCATCTGGGGCCAGGGCATGCAGCAGGCGCACCCTGCCCTCCGACAGGTCCGGCAGATTCTTCTGTTGCTGGATGCTCAGGAACAGCAGCACGTTGTCGCGCAACGCGCCGTCGACCCCCATTACGTTAACCTCGACGGCGGAGGACGCAAACACGCTTGTACTCCACAGCAGCAGTGGAAGCAGGACGACCAGCACGCAGCGTCCCGATCCCAGGACGGCGGCGTGGGCGGTAAAAGCGGCATATCGGTAAAATGGGCCCATGGTGCGGGGTCGTCTACGCGGGTGGCGGGAGGGCGGCGACGGGGCTTCGGGAGATGTCTGTTAAGGGACTCGCCGCCAGCGCATGTCGTTGGTTCGGCGGACATTCTAACATGCTGTCTGCCGCCACTAGTAGTCGTATGCAGTGCCGCGACCGGCCGCCGATTTACAAAGCGAACGCAAGCCACCGCACAGCAAACAACGGGCATAACCGCCCTCAGCGGGCCCGACCGGGCTTGCATGGGTGTAGTCTCAGCGAGTCCCGTGACTCAATCCGGCACAGCTTTGGGGCATGCGCAAAAATTATCGCCCGCCAGTTGATTTTATCCGCAACTCGATAGACCATTACGCGGTGAGCGCTGATCCAGGTATTCTGTCTTTATGTCGATGAACAAACATTTATGGCCAGTAGTGATGGCGTTGGCGGCGCTGGCCGTTACCGCCTGTAGCAAGGAAGGCCCCCATAAAACTGCAACGCTGCCGGCGACCAGTCCGCCCGAGGCAGCGATGACCGGTGAAAAGCATTTCGACCCCGCGCGCGTCACCCATGGCGCACAGCTGTATGGAGAATACTGTTCCCTGTGCCATGGGCCGCGTGGCCAGGGCCATCCCGATTGGCAAACGCCCAGCGACGGCAGTTTTGCCGCGGCACCCCCCTTGGACGGTACCGGCAATGACTGGAAGCTCAGTCGCGCTGAGCTGGTGAAGACCATAAAAAATGGGGTGCAGCGCAAGGACGGCACCGAGGTCATGCCACGCTGGCAAGGGCGGTTGAACGACCAGGACATGGACGACGTGGCGACGTGGTTGCAATCTTTGTGGGCGCCAGAGGTGTATAATAAGTGGCTCAAGAATCAGACGACGGCGTCGAGCAAGCCCTGATGCCAACCCAGGCGCGACCGGTTTCCGCCGGACGCTGATAGTTACCAGTTGAGGACGATACGTAGATGGGCATCGCTCTGTGGATTATCATCATTCTGATTATTGCCGCCCTGATTAAATATCTGTTAACGGATAGCAAGAAGTAACGGCCTGCGCGGCCTCGACACCTGTCCCCCTATCCCGAGTCGCGCAGTCCGCGCGTCGCCGGTAGGTTATCACCATAGTTGTCCTTAAGGAGATCGAAGACCATGTATGGATTCAGTATACAAGTGAAAGACGGATTTGATGATGCCATCAAGCGTGTCACCGAGGCGCTCAAGGTCGAGGGTTTCGGCGTGCTGACGGATATCGATGTGCAGGCCACCATGAAGGCCAAGCTCGGGATTGACGGCCGTCCCTATCGCATCCTCGGCGCGTGCAACCCGCCCCTGGCGCATCAGGCGATCGAGGCCGACCCGGACATCGGTCTGCTGCTGCCGTGCAACGTGGTGGTACGGGAAGAGCCGGACAAAAAGATTACGGTTGCCTTCATGGATCCGGTGGCGGTGCTGCAGCTGGTGAAGAAACCCGGCATCGACGCGTTGGCGAAGGAAGTGCGCGCGCGCCTCGAGCGTGTACGCGACAGCCTGAAAAAGTAACACCGTTTGTGATACGGGGGCGGGCATGAGCAAGCAGACAGTCTTCGAGGTCAACGGCATGAAATGCGGCGGTTGTGTGACCAAGGCACAGGAGGCGCTGAAGGCCGTGCCGGGACTGGTCGATGCCAAGGTCGATCTTGCGGGCAAAAGCGCCCTGATCACCGGCGACGTGGATCCGGCAGCGGTCATCGCCGCGCTGCAGAAGGTCGGTTATCCCGCCAACATAAAATCCGGCTGAGTGTCTATCCGGAGCGCGGGGTTCGCTCCCGCACTCAACAGTCAGATCGTAGGTTGGGGTGAATGCAATGAACCCCAACGACAGAGTTGCACAAGGTCATGTTGGGGTTCGCGGTGCTCACCCCAACCTACCTTTTTTTGGAATGCGGGAGCTTGCTCCCGCTCTGTAAAGCGGCGGCAAGCCGCCGCACTCCACAGTTAGGGAAGCCCTGAACAAGTTGTCATTTCGAGCGCAGCGAGAAATCTGACATTGAGATGGTTCAGCGTCATCATGGTGTTACTGGATTTCTCCCTTCG
>JAYUBZ010000022.1:0-19083 GCA_043740595.1 Gammaproteobacteria bacterium | reverse complement strand
GCCGGGTTGCGGTGGTGGATTTCGATGTCCATCACGGCAATGGCACCCAAGCGATTTTTGAGGCTGATCCTTCTCTTTTCTATGGATCGAGCCATCAGTTCCCCTGCTATCCCGGCACCGGCGCGCCGTCCGAGCGGGGGGTGGGCAATGTGGTTAATGTTGGTCTGCCGCCGGGGTCAAACGGGATGGCGTTTCGTGGGGCGTGGCAAGATATATTGCTGCCGGCGCTGGAGGCTTTTGCGCCGGAATTGCTGATTGTGTCCGCGGGGTTTGACGCCCATATCGCCGATCCGCTGGCGCAGTTGCGGGTGCGTACGGCGGATTTCACCTGGCTGACCGAGCAGTTGGTGGATGTGGCGCAACGCCATTGCGGCGGGCGGATGGTGTCAGTTTTGGAGGGCGGATACGACCTTGACGCGCTGGCCGAAAGCTCAGCCGCGCATGTCCGCGGATTGATGCACGGCGGCTAGGGCACGCACTGCCGGGCTGAGCAGTGCCGCCAATTCGGCTTCATGCTGATAAGTCGGCATCAGCCGGTCCAGCCTGGCATCGCGGCCGGCGGCGGGGTGGAAATAGATTTCGCTTTCGCCGTCAGGCAGGTTTTCGAGCAGGCGGATCAGCCGCGCCTCGGTCATCGCGCCACTCCAGGCCAGGCCGAACACCGCGTCCGGTGCCGCCATGCCAGCCCGGCGGATTTGCGCGCGCAGTAATTCCGACCACAGCGGCAAGATGCAGGCACCGAGGCCAATCGTTTCGCCGCACGCGTGCAAAATCGCGGTTGGCTCGGCTGGCACCCGAACGCGTGGCAAGCCAAATTCCTGACCGATCTGGACCAGCAGCTTGCCGACGGTCGGGTGCAGATGCATGTGTTTGTGCGCGTCGGCATGACCGAGGGTCAGTCCGGTTGCGGCAAATGCCTTGAATTGTGCGCGGATTTCAGCGGCAAGCTGGCGACGCACGCTGGGGCGGAAGAAGTAGTTGATCCCGAGGCGCAATTGATCGGAGGAAAACTGGCCGCTGGCGTCAACGAGGTCTGGGATTTCGGACCGTGGCAGAACTGCCGGGCCCTCGATCACCACCAGATGCAAGCCAACGCGCAATCCGGGCAGGCGTTTGGCCCGGCGGACGGCGTCCTCGGCGGCGTCGCCGGCGACCATCAGGCTTGCGGCATTGAGTACCCCGTCGCGGTGGGCGCGTTCGACGCCCTCGTTGACGGCTTCAGAGAGGCCGAAATCGTCGGCGGTGAAGGTTAGGCTAGGCCCCCTCACCCCGGCCCTCTCCCTGAGGGAGAGGGGGTAAAGAGGCCTTGGCGCGATCGAAGAACCACAGGGTGCAGGGCAGCGTGACGGTGTAGAACATGTTCGGCCCGACGGCGACCATGGCATCCACGGCGTGGGCTTCGAGGAGTTGCTTGCGGATGTCCTGCTCGGAGGATCGGGCATCCGAGGCGGAGTTGGCCATGACGAAACCGGCGCGGCCGGTGTCATTCAACGCCGAATAGAAGATCTGAATCCAGAGATAGTTGGCGTTGTCCGTGCGCGGTAAGCCAAACGGATAGCGGCGACCTTTGCCGACCTCGGCGGCGAGGCGCTCTTTGTCCACGGCGTTGACGTTGAACGGTGGGTTGGCGAGGACGAAGTCGAAGCGGCCATGCTGCGCGCCCTCACCCCCGGCCCCTCTCCCAGAGGGAGAGGGGAGTACGGATTTGTGCTGGTCGTCGTAATAGGTGATGGCTTCCTTGATGTCGCCTTCGAGCCCGTGCATGGCGAGGTTCATGCGGCAGAGCGAGACGGTGGCGGCGACCTTTTCCTGGCCGTGGATGGACAGCTCGGCGGCGGGGTTCTTCTTGTGCTCGGCCACGAAGCGCGCGCTGCTCACGAACATGCCGCCCGAGCCGCAGGCGGGGTCGAGGATGCGGCCGTGAAAGGGTTCGAGGATTTCGACAATGAGGCGGACGATGCCGGACGGGGTGTAGAACTCGCCGCCCTTCTGGCCCTCGGTGCGCGCGAACGCGCCGAGGAAGTATTCGTAGATACGGCCGAAGGCGTCGTAGTCGAGGCTTGCGGGGATTTCGGAGATTTTCTTCAGCAGCTCTTTCAGCAGGGTGCTGTTGAAGATTTCGTAGGTCTTGGGCAGCACCCCGGCGAGTTGCGGGTTGTGCTTCTCGATGTCGCGCATCGCCTCGTTCGCGGCCTTGCCGACGTTGCGGCCTTCGGGCAACGCCAGGAGATAGTCGAAGCGGGCGTTGGGCGTGAGGTAGAGCACGCCTTCGGCGTTATAGGCGGCGGGTTCGTCCACCCGCGAGCCGCTACGGCGCGAGGCGGCACTGGCCTTTTCAAGCTGCGCACGGCGGGCGGCGAAGCGCACTTCGGCAAAGCGCAGGAAGATGAGGCCCAGAACCGGTGCCGAATACTGCGCGGCATTGAGGCCGGAGTTGGCGCGAAGCTGATCGGCCGCCGCCCATAGGCGGTCTTCGAGCTTGGTGTTGGCGGCGTCTTTTTCGGCGGGGGCGACCCAGTGCATTTATGCGTGCCTCGTGGTGATGCGTTGTGACCGAACTGTATAGGACTGAGAATGACTCAATGCAGGAGGCGAGGCGGCGTATCGGTGTCGATAATCTGCGAAATCATAGGCAGACAAAGGGGCCTCCCAAGTCGCCACACCCCCGCAGGCGGTCAGGTTTGCCTGGCCGGGGTCGTGCCCCCGCCAGCCCGCTTGCGCGAGCAATGGATCGATATGCTCCCTGGCGTACTGTTCTGGCTGCGGAACCACCCTGACTCCAGTCCCTTAGTTTTTATGGATACATCGTATCAGGTGGGGTTGGGGGCGGCTATGGGGAATTGGTGGGTGGGAGAGTTCTGAGTGGAGGCAGGGCGCGGGTTGCGCCTGGGGTATGGGGGTTGCCACGGCCGCAGAAGGCGCGGCCTCGCAGCGACAGATTTATTTAGGGATTACCGCGCTGCGCTCGCAATGAATTCCTTAACCTGGGACGGAGGGCTGGAAGCGCGGTTATCGTAGGCATGGGAGGGAAGACGGCGGCACACCGGGGGGTGCCGCACAAGCGGGGCAGGGTGCTAACGCGAGGCGCGCGCCATCACGGCGAAACTTTTTATGAACGGTGCGGCCATGCGTGGATCTTTGACCATGGCGGCGTAGTCGCCGGATACGAATTTCAGTTTGCTCGTGGTGTAGGCGGCGGCGATGCCGACGATGCCCACGTCTTTGGCAAACCACTTCTGCCAGTTGTCCTCGCTGGCGCGCAGATCCCAGTTGAGTTTTTCGCCGCTGTAGGGATGGGCGGCGACGATCTGGCCTTTTTCAATTTTGACGACGCCACGGGGTTTATCTTCGCCGTCGAAGCCATAGGCAATGACGGAGGCGAAGTCGATTTTTTGCAGTGCCCCGGCCAGTTCCGGTTCCTTATTCCATTCGTCCTTGTAGCGATTCAGCCAGTTTTCGGAAAATAGCTCACTCACGATACATCCTCCAGGTGTTTGTTGATTATTGTCGCGGCGGCGCGCCGTCACGGATGGGGCGGGCGCCATGGGCACGATGATAGCGGGTGGTGTACCAGCGGACCCAAGCCGTAGTGGAAGATTATCATGGGCCGTCCGGGTGTCGAGTCATGCAAGCAACGAATGGCTGTCGATTGCCGACAAGTGGTGATGTGGAGGGGAGTCTTGTGCTGTAAGCGACAAGGATGCAACGGGTGTCTACCTACGTTTGGGGTTTGACGAAATGTATGTGATGTCGAAGCGACCGGACGCCAACCATATTTTGGTTGTTATAGATGGCGTCTGGGCGGTTAATTATTTTGTCGGAGATCCTTGAAGGACAAAACGCTGGCGTGTATGGCAGCTTTATGTCTACAGATTATTGCTGCAGCACATGACACTAAAGCGCGACAATCAGATTTCGCCCAGCACGCGTTGGCGCTGTATGCGATATTCTTCGTCCGATATCAGGCCTTTTTGTTTCAGTGCCTCCAGGCGTTGCAGGCGCTGCTCGATGGTGTCGGCTTGGGCCGGTTGCGCGCGGGCGTTGCCCGGCGGTGCGGCCGCAACCGGTGGTTTATAGTTGGGGTCGCATTTCAGGGCGATCTTGATATCGTGTTCCAGGTCTTTGGTGTCCAACTCGGCACTATAGGTTTCACAGCCGGCCTGCTTGATCGTCAGGGTGTCGAGGCGGCGGTAAAAGGCGAAGCCCTCATCATCCTTCTTGGTGCGCGAGGTCCAGTGCATGGGGAAGACATCATCCAGCACCACCACCACCGGCGTAACGCCGATCTGCTTGTCCGCGACCAACACCTGCGCGCCCTGCGGTTCGGAGTCGATGGTGATGCGATTGGCTGGCCCGATCTGGTTGGCGGCGCATCCCGCGAGGGACGCCGTCACAGCGAGGGCGAGCAGGGTCAAGGTCAGGGTGTTGTGGCGTGCAGGCATGGGTCCCCCATCGGAGAAGTAGCAGATTTATGTGGGCGAAACTATATGCCGTTCGAGCGCCCGGTGCAAAGCGATTATCCACGGAGGTGTAAGGATTGCGACGACAAGTTCCCCCGCTCTAACTTAGGGGCGGTAACAATCCAGGTCGTTGGCAAAGGCCACCGGGCCGTCGTAGTGCTTGCGGATCATCGCCAGGGAGGCGTCTTCCTTGCCCAGGGTGCGTAACATGCGATGGGACAATACCAGGCTGCGCACCCGGGCGTCGTGTGCGATCCGTCCGATGACCGAGGGCGGCATGTGCAGGTCGTGTTCCACCACCCCGGCATCCTCCGGGATGGCCTGGTGCGCGATCAGCAGGTCGGAGTTCTTTGCCAGTTTTTCCAGGTTGCCGCCTTCGCCGTTCGTGTCGCCGCTGAAGGTGATGCGTTTGCCCTGGGCCTCGATGCGCCAGGCGAGCGCCGGGACCTGGGCATGGTTCACCGGTGCGGCGTAGACGCGCAGCCGCTCGTTACTGAAGATCGGATTGACCGACACTTCTTTAAGTGACACGTCGTAGGGTCTGAGCTTGTAGGTATTCCTGCCCAAGGGGCTGATAAAATCCCCCAGGTAGCGGTAGGCCCCGCGCACCGGATCGAACAGCGTGCGCACAAAGCCCACGGTGGAGGGCATGAATTTATTGCCGGCCGGGCCATATATCGGCAGGTCGGCGCTGCGGTCTTCGAACCAGGATGACTTGACCAGTGCCGGCAGGTCGGCGCTGTGGTCGACATGCAGGTGACTCAGCAGCACCACGTCGAGGTCGCTGACCCGCGCGCCGCTTTCGCCAAAGCGCAGGGCCGCGCCACCGCCGGCATCCACCAGCACCCGCGCCTTGCCGTCCAGCCAGATGAGATAACTGCTTGAGGCGCGATGGTCGCGCAGCTCCGGTCCGCCGGAGCCGAGCACCTGCACCTGCACGCCTTCGACCCGGTCACAAGCCCCCTGCGCCAGGGCCGGGGACAGCGCGCACAGCAGCATGCCGCCGATTAAATAGCGATGGATGATCATAGCGGGATGACTTTCCTGATTTTGTCGAGGCGTATTTTGAGTGGATGGTTGTGGGCGTCGCGCGCAATGAGAAATTCTTCGCCGGCCCGTGTTTCCAGGTCCGTCGGCAGGACGCTCTGCGCGTGGTCCACGCCGTCTTCATGCCAGACCAGTTGCAGGCGCTGACGGCGGGTGATGGCGCTCTCGTACACGTCGTAGCGGGCGCAGGCGATGGGGTGGTAGTCGCTGTCGGGCCGGTGGGTATCAGTCATCGTCACGCTTCACCTGCACGCTGCACAAGTCGCCTGCGTGGTCCACCTCGATCTGAAACACGATAGGCCGGCAGCACACCTGGCAGTCCTCGATGTATTCCTGGGCGCCGGCGGAACCGTCGACGCTGGTCTCGAAGGTTTCGCCGCAGTACGGGCACGTCACTGATTCTTGCTGCAACATGCCTCAAGTCTAACACGCGCCCGCGGGCCCGGTGGCAACGGAGGGCAGTTGGCGGCCGCCGCGCTACTTGCGTCATGACTACCCCGCGTCGGCCGGGGGTGATGGCCCCGCCCTTGCTTGCGGTCGGCAGGTGCTTTATGCTGGACGAGAACAAAAGGAGAACAAATGCTCACCGACCGCCAGTCCCAGGTGTACGACTTTATCCGCGCCTATGTGCGCCGCCACGGGACGGCGCCGAAGTTGCGTGAGATCGCCTCGCACCTCGGCATTGCCTCGCGCGGCAGCGTGCATCGTTACCTGCAGGCCATCGCCGACGCCGGTCTCATCACCATCGAACCGGAGCGTGCCCGTGGCATCCGGCTGCGGGCGGTGGCGTCCGGACGCACCCTGCCGCTGCTCGGGCGCATCGCCGCTGGCCAACCCATCGAGGCCATCCCGGGGCACGACAGCATCGACCTGAGCGAATTTTTCATGGGCCCCGACCGGTTCGTGCTGCGGGTGCAAGGGGATTCCATGATCGAGGCCGGCATCCTGCCGGACGACATGGTGATCGTGCAAAGCCGCGACACGGCGCGGGATGGCGAGATCGTGGTGGCGCTCATCGACGGAATGGAGGCGACCCTCAAGCGCCTGCGGCGCAACCGCGACGGGTCCATCACGCTACAGCCGGCCAACGCCGCCCTGACACCCCTGCGTTACAGTGCGGCGCGCGTGCGCATCCAGGGCGTGGTGGTCGGCCAGTTCCGTTCCTACCGGTAACCCCCATGCGCACCTGCTATTGGCCACGCGCCATCATCCACGTGGACATGAACGCCTTCTTCGCCGCGGTGGAGCAGCGTGATTTCCCCGAGCTGCGCGGCAAGCCCATCGGCGTCACCAATGGCGAGGTGGGCAGCACCCTCATCACCTGTTCCTATGAAGCGCGCGCCGCCGGGGTCAAGACCGGCATGCGCCTGCGCGAGGCGCGCAGGCTGTGCCCGGACATCATCCAGCGGCCGGCGCGGCCGCAGGTCTATGTCGCCATTTCCACCGCCATCATGCACGCCCTCACGGACATCAGCCCGGAGGTGGAGGTGTTCAGCGTGGACGAGGCGTTCATCGACGTCACCCACTGCCAGCGCCTGCACGGCACACCCGAGCACATGGCGCAGATGGTCAGGGAACTGGTGGACAAGGTCACTGGCGGCCTGCCGTGTTCGGTCGGCGTGGCCGGCGACAAGTCCACCGCCAAGGTCGCCTCCGATCTGCAGAAACCCAATGGCCTGACGGTGATCCCGCCGTGGGAGGCGCGCGAACGCCTGCGCGATATCCCCATGGAAAAGATCTGCGGCATCGGCCCGCGCATCGGCGCCTTTCTGCGCCAGTATGGCGCGCGCACCTGCGGCGACGTGGCGGCCATGCCGGTGAACCTGTTGGTGCGTCGCTATGGCGTAGTCGGCAAGCACCTGTGGCTCATGTGTCAGGGGCGCGACACGGCGCCGGTGGTGCAGGAGGTGGCGCCGCCCCAGTCCGTGGGCCATGGCAAGGTGTTGCCGCCGCGCACCGTAAGCCAACGTACCGTGCAGACTTATCTGCGCCACATGTGCGAGAAGGTCGCCGCGCGCCTGCGCCGCTACGACATGCAGGCGGGGCGGCTCTACGTGGGGCTGCGCTATGCACAGGGGGGCATCGCCGAACAATTTGTCCTGCCGCATGCCGCCGCCGACGGCAAGCGTTTCTACCAACTGGCGCAGGCGTTTCTGGATGAACGTTGGCAGGGCGAGCCGGTGACGCACGTGCAGATCACCACCACTCATCTGCTCAACGCCAGCGGCCAGCTGGAACTGTTTTCGCCGGATGAGGTGCGTAGCATCCAGCGGTTCAGCGCCATCGATCGGATCAATACGAAATACGGCGAATTCACCGTGGTGCCGGCGACGCTCCTGGAGCGGTCCACTATGCCCAATGTTATTGCGCCGGCCTGGCGGCCGGAGGGTCACCGGCAGCATATTCCGGACTGATATCTGCAAGCGCGAATTTAGGCTATGATCTGCCTCAAGTTACAGCGCTGCGGCGCAATCATAACGTTGGTCTTTTCGTGGAGGAGCAATCATGGACTGTCTTAACAAGACAATTTCGCTGATCGAACAAGGCAAGATGGATCGGGAAATCAATCGCAAACAGGCGATCGTGAGCCTTGAGGCGCTGATCGCGAAATGTGAAGAGGCCATCACGGTATGGCAGGAATATCTCAAGTCACCGGGTGCCCCCGGTGATAAATGGTCGGTACTGAGCTGGGTGGGGCCACAACGGGGCGTGCGTTTGCACGAGATCGGCCTGGAGGCCAGGGAACAGATGCTGCAGGCCTGTCTGTCGCTCGGGGCGGTAGGTGGACACATCGCGGGTTTGGAAGATGGCGTCGTTGTATCGGCCTACGGCCAGTTGATGACGGGTCAAACCGGTCCGGATGCAGGCAAGGCAGCGGTGCAGCAGATGCAGCAGGACATCAAACACCTGGGCAAGGTAATCGAGCGGATAAAATCGGCCCCCGCGGTGCGGGTGAAAAAACCGGCGCCGGTGGCGGCACCCAAGGCCAAGCAGCAGGCCGTAAAGAAGGCGGACGGCAAGAAAAAATCCGCACCCAAGAAGGCCGGCAAGAAATCGGCAGCGAAGAAGCCGTCAGCGACAAAGAAAAAACCCGCAGGCAAAAAGAAACCTGCAAGTAAAAAGAAATCCACGGGTGCTGCGTCCAAGGCCAGGAAGAAAGCGAAGAAGAAGTAGGAACCCGTCCCGGCCGGTGCATTCCACAGCCGGGGCTTTCGATATCCCGTTGCAGAGCGCTACAGAGCATGCCAAATACTCCCCGTAACGATGTAAGACGCGGTTCCCCCCACCCTCCGTTGTCCAAGTACTATCAGTCGGAAGCCCAGCATCGGCGTTTTCTCAGCCAGGTATTCGACGAGACCGCGGGTAATTATGACTGGATAGACCGCATGATGTCCTTCGGGTCGGGGGTGTGGTACCGGCGTGACGCACTCAGGCGCGCCGGCCTCTGTGCTGGCATGCGTCATCTGGATGTGGCCGTGGGCACGGGCGCCATCGCGCGTTCCGCGGTGGACATCGTCGGCGCCAGCGGCAGTGTAGTCGGGCTTGATCCGAGCATGGGCATGCTACAGCAGGCAGTGCGTACCGCGCACATCCCGGTGATACAGGGTGTGGCCGAACACCTGCCGCTGCCGGATGCGTCCTTCGATTTTCTCAGCATGGGTTATGCGCTGCGCCACGTGGCGGATCTGAAGACGACCTTCGACGAATATGCCCGGGTACTCAAGCCTGGTGGCAAACTGCTGATCCTCGAGTTTGCGCAACCCAAGTCGCGCCTGGGTTATGCCGTGGGCCGGTTCTATCTCAACCGTCTGGTTCCCTGGTTGAGTCAGATGGTTTCCGGCAAGAAGCAGGCGCGCGTCCTGATGGAATACTGTTGGCAGACGGTGGACAATTTTGTGCCCGGCACGAACATTATGCAGGCGCTCGCCGCGAGCGGTTTTGTCGAGGCCACGCGTCGCACGTGGTTCGGTGTGTTCAGTGAGTACGTGGCGCGCAAGCCGGGCTGATGGCCGAACGGGTTGGTGTTGAATGACGACGATGGAAAAAGACGATGCACCTGCCGGTAATGCCGCCCTGGGCAAGGACAGAAGCCGGCGATGGATAACCATCGCGGCCTTCGTGGTGGTATTCCATACCCTGCTCGCCTACGGTTTGCCGGCGGGTGTTTTTCTGCTGCTGGCGCTGGCTGCCGGCGTGCTCTACGCCAGGTTGGGCGCCATCGGCTCGGTGGCGGTGACCTTGGCGGTGCTTGCGGTCACGCTATTTTATAGTCTGGCGTTGACCCTCACGGGATTCGAAAACGCCATCTATTTCCGGCCGGACGAAAGACTCTCGACCTTTGACTACCAACACCATCACAGAATCTTCCAGCCCGGTGTCACCATGGAGATGCAGATGCCCCATGGCGATCTCCAGTCCATGACGCCGCTGAAGATTGCCGAGCCACGCCATGTCATCTATCACATCGATTCCTACGGTTTCAGGAATGACGCGGATTACCATGGACAGCGCTATCTGCTGGTCGGCGATTCCTTTGTCGCCGGCACGGGCAACACCCAGGCCGATATACTGAGTGCGCAACTGCATCGCGATTACGCCATCGACGCCTATAATCTCGCACACCCCGGCGACGTAGTGGATTACGCCACCTATGTGGCCGGATTCAAGGCAACCCACCACTCCGACGCCAAGGTGCTGCTGTTTATCTTCGAGGGTAATGATTTTGTTGAATCACGGGTGAAACCGCGTTCCGCAGCGGCCATGTTCTTCAAGCGCTATTACAATTTGTTTTCCACGACGAATGTATACCGCGTAACGCAGTCGATGTACGCGCGTGCCAGAAGGGAGTCGAAGATATCCAGTTCGCAATATCTGACGATAGACGAGCTGGATGGGAAGAAGATCGCCTTTCTCAACGGATATGTCGAGGTGACACGGCGTGTCTCCCAGCCACCCATCGGCAGTTTCGATCGCGCCATCCAGTCCATGAGCGGCGATATCGGACACATCTTCTTCATCCCGACGAAATACCGCGTGTATCACAAGCACGTCAATCCCGGGGAGGTCCTGCCCAATGCCGCCTGGGATTATCTGCAGCGCGTGTGTCGACAAAACCATCTCGCCTGCACCAACCTCACCCAACCGCTGATCGAGGCCTCGGATGAATTGTTAACCAAGGGCCAGTTGACCTGGTGGCGCGACGACACCCACTGGAACAGAAACGGCATCGCCGTAGCCGCACGGGTGGTGGCCGCCAGCCTGGCCGCACCGACGGCAGCCCGGCCGGTTAAATAACCCCCGCGGTAGCCCGACCGGCCCCACACCACTTAGGCAGAGCGGGTAACGGTGCGACGGTTATTTTCGTAGGTAACGCGCCATCTTTTTTTCCATGCGCAGCGTGGTCGCTTTCCACAGATCCGGCCCGACTGCGGCGCGCAGCGCCTCGTGCATTTGCCCTATGCTGTGTATCGCATCCACCTGCGCAAGGTGCGCGTTGTTTTCCAGCGGTTCCAGAGTGGCGGTATCCTTGCCGGTGGTGACGGCGAAAAGCACGTCCTGCTGGGTGCGGAACAGCGCTGCGATGTGCTGCGTTACCGTGGCCGCATCGCGATCGAGTATGGTGCGGGCTTGGTCGAGTTGTTCCGGGCTGGCATCCTGTTTCTTCAGTGAGTTGAGAATGTAGCTGCGGCCATCCTCGAAAAACGCCTTGGCATGCTGGTCGGGGGTCCGGTGTTGAGCGCATCCGGTCAGCGCCAAGAGTAGAATGAGGACTGACCATGTGAAATGATGTTTCATAGATCGCTCCTTGAGATGTCGGTATTCAGGGTCGGATGGTGGCGCTGTCGGGAACCAACGTCAACGCGGATTTGATTGCGCATAAAAAGAAAAGTTCGCAGCCGCACGTCAACTCCCGCATCATATGAGATGAGACTGTGCAATGACGACGATAACGAGACTGATCCTGACATTCCTGTTTGCCACGGTGGCTTTCGCCGCCGCCGCCGCGCCGCCGGCGAGCGCCAATATCGACGCTGTGCGGGAAGAAATTATCGAGGATCCGGTATTTAACGGACAGGCGCATGTGTATCAGGCGGGCAACTCGCATGGGCGCAGCGTGCTGCTGCTGCATGGTATCGGTGACAATGCGGCGCGCGATTGGGATGAGTTGATCCCTAAGTTGGCGCGCGACTACCACGTGGTGACCTTCGACCTGCCCGGCTTCGGCCGTTCGACCCGCGGCAACCAGGCGTATACGCTGGAAAATTACGTGGCGTTTGTAAAGTATGTCGCCGGTAAGTATACCAAGGGGCCGTTTGTACTGATTGGCCATTCCTTGGGCGGCGCGGTGGCATTGCGCTATGCCGCGACCTACCCGGACGACGTGCAGGGGCTGGTGGTCGCCGACGTGCCGGGGATACTGCATCGCCAGGCCTACAGTCAGTATCTGTCCTATCTCGGCATCGGTGTGTTGCCGAGTTTTTATCCCAATCAGAAAGAGCAGTTGCACCATCTTGTTGGCAGCATACTTGGGATGGTCGCCAGGCTGCGGCCGGACCTCGATCTGGTCATCGCCAGTCCGACGTTGCGCGAGAGCGTGCTGGGCGGGGACCCGGCCAAGATCGCCGGCCTGGCGCTGGTATTGGAAGACTTCAGCGGCATCATTCCGCGTGTGCGAGCCCCGGTGCTGGTGATCTGGGGCGCCAAGGACCCGCTGGCGCCGTTGCGCACCGGCAAGGTGCTGGCGGCCAATCTGGCAGAGGCGGAACTGAAGATACTGGCCGATTCCGCACACACGCCCATGGAGGACGCCCCCCGGGAGTTCGATGCCCTGGTGCTCGATTTTGTGCGCCGGCCGGCGGTGGTGTCGAACCCACTGAAGCTGCAATCATCAGATGATGCTGGTGAATTCACCTCCACGCGCGCAGGCAGTTGCAAGAAGCAGCGTGGCCGCGTGTTCGAGGGGGATTACGACAGCATCGTGATTGTGGATTGCAGGGATGTTGTGCTGCGCAACGCCCGGGTCAGAGAGGTGCGTATCACCGATGCCTCCGTCACCATCGAGGACAGTCGCATCGGGGGCCCGCAGGGCGGGCTGCGGGCGGATGACGCCTATGTCACCATCACCAGCAGCGTCATCGCAGCCAGTGTGGCGATCAAGGCCATCGACAGCCATCTCGATCTGGCCGGTGTCCGCCTGATCGGCAGTGTTGCGGCGGTGCAGGCAACGTATGCGTCGAAGGTGTTGTTTTCCGTGAGCTACATCAAGAGCCCGTACACGACGGGCAGCATCCATGGCTGGCGCGAGGTCGGTCCGAAGAATCCGCTGTAAACCGCTCAGTGGGCGGCGGCGACGGCTTGTTTTGCCGGTGCGTCGGACTCGCGTTCAAACAGATAGCCGGAATACCACATGCGGGTTTTAGTGCCGTCACTTTCCATGCGCGCCACGTCGCCGACATTGCGGCCGAGACCAAATACGTAGATTTCATTGTCCGACAGCGGCACGACCACCACCTTCACTCTGCGATCTTCGAGACCCGAGATCTTGATGTCCAGCAGCAGTTTGCCATCTTCCATCAACATGCGGCAGTGGTCGAGATTGACCAGGTAGTGTTTGTCCGGGTTGACGATGTGGTAGTTACCGGTGCGGGCGCGCCATATTTCCGGAACCACATACGGCGGGATCTTTTCCGCGGCGCTCACGACGCGATCGCGCAACAGCATGAAGTCACGCCCCTCGACGCGCGCGAACCGCAACGGTGGAAACGGGATGCGCACGGATATCAGGCCCAGCAGGCGGTACTCCGCGTGAAAGTCGGTGGCGCTTTCCGGCACGAGTTCGAGGGTGTGACCCAATACCTTCAGTTGCAGTTGGCTGTGATGCAATCGAATGTGCGCGAGGCTGCCCATAAGGCTGTAATCGCCGACGTACTGCTGCAGGGTCGCGATCGGTAATGTTACCGCGGCGTGCGAAATTGCGGCGGGCGGGTGTATGCCGTCGCGCGCCTCCAGCGCCAGTTTCAGCGCCTGTTCAGCCACGTCGTACACCAAGGGGCCGGCGCTGTTGGCGTTGGCCAGCACCACCACGCCGAGTTTTTTCTCCGGCAGGATCACCATCTGGCTGACAAAGGCCTTGGTGCTGCCGTTGTGCCAGGCAACGGTGCCCGCTTGTGGCAGGTCGATACCGCTCAACATCCAACCCAGGCCAAAGTGCTGGCCGAAATCCAGGGGCTTGCCGGGGTATTGCGGTTGCAGCATGGCACCCAGATATTTCCGCGCCAGCACCCGCTGCCCGTCGAGGGTGCCATCACCCAGGGTGAATTGGATAAAGCGGGCCAGGTCGAGCACGTTGCTGCTGAGTGCGCCGGCAGGCACGTCGCGTATCTGCACCGGGTCGGAGGCTTGACCGTCGACGTAACCACGTGCCTGCAACGGTGAGGTTTCCGCGCTCAGGTCGAATGAGGAGTTGTGCATGCCTAGAGGTTGGAGCAGTGCGTGTTGCATGTGTTCGGCGAAGGGCACGCCGGAGAGGTTTTCCATGGCCAGCCCCAGGAGATCTGGCCCCAGGTTCGAATAGTTGAAGACCTGGCCGGGCGGGTAGGCGAAGTATTCCGGTTTAAGTTCCGTGATCAAATTGGCCAGGGGTTCGTTGCTGAAAAAACCTTTAAGGTAGTAGGTCGGCAGGCCGGCGTGATGCGACAGCAGGGCGCGGGCGCTTGGTGCAGGCGTTGCACCCCAGCGTGAGTGCAGGGAGAATCCGGGGAGGTATTTCTGCACGGGTGCGTCCAGATCGATGCGTCCCTGTTCCACCTCCTGCATCACGGCCGTGGCGGTGATCACCTTGGAGATAGACCCTGCCTGGTAAATGGTTGAGGCGGTGGCGGGTATGGCTTTTTCCCGGTCTGCGTAACCGAAGCCGCGCGCCCAAACGATTTTTTGCCCATCCACCAGGGCGATGCTGACCCCGGGGACCTGGTGTTTTTTCATCAGTTGCGGGATGTACCATGCGAGGTAACTCTCGACATAGCGGTAGTCCCCCTGCGCCTGTCCGGCCGGCCGGAGCGGCGCGTGGCTGCATGCGGTAAATATAAGCAACGATGCGAGTACCAGGAGTAGCGATCGAGGAGTGAAGTGCATGCGCGGGTTGTGGTTCGGTGGCGGTGCGTGATCGTTTGAGGATAGAGCAAAAAAACCAGGACAACAAGGCACCGGCTGGCAAAGAACCGCGCTGGAAATCCGCGTGTATCGCCCCAATACATAGTGCATACCGTTTAATGTGTAGTGCCCTACCTAAGAGCCATATTAAAAGGGGGTAACGTGTCCCAGAGCAAGCATATCGTCTGTCCTCACTGCCAGGGCATCAATCGCGTGCCGGCGGAACGCCTCAACCAGTCACCCCGATGCGGTGTGTGTCATCAGCTGTTGTTGGAAGGAAAACCGCTGGCGTTGACGACGCATAACTTTCCGAAACATATCGCGCGCAACGAAATCCCGCTGCTGGTGGATTTCTGGGCGCCCTGGTGCGGCCCGTGCAAAATGATGGCACCGGTCTTCAGCCAGGTGGCGGATCAATTCAAGACCCAGGTGCGTTTTGCCAAGGTGAACACGCAAGACCAGCCGTTGCTCGCCAGTCAGTTCGATATACGCAGCATTCCTACCCTGGTGTTATTCAAGGGTGGACGCGAGATAGACCGCCTGGCTGGCGCCCTGGACGCGCGTAATCTGGTGGCTTGGGTACAGCGCCATCTGGGGGACTAAGGCGCGCGACACCAAAAAAAGCGCCCGGAGGGGCGCTTTTTTTTGCGGCAGGAAAGCCAGCCTTATTTGGCGCCGCCTTCTTTCTTCATTTCTTCCTTCTTCTCTTCTTTCTTCTCTTCCTTCTTCACGGCTTCTTTCTTCATCTTCTTCTTCTTGCTTACCTTCTTCTTGGTGGGCTCAGCCTTCTTCTCTTCGGCAACGGTGGTGGTGCTGGTGGTGGTCGCGGCAGCGCCAGCCGGGGCGGCGGAGTCAGCGGCGAAGCTCATGCCGGAGAACAGGGCGGCCAGGGTCAGGGCAAGAATGCTGATCAGTGTCTTTTTCATGTCTTAATTCCTCGTACATATAGGCATAATGGTAGGGTAGTCGGATGGGGCCGAGGCTTGTCCATCTTCGGTCTCATACAAAGCAATTCACATGCCAGAGGATGGAACTGACAATTAGCCATTTAATATCAATGGACTACAATGTTTCTGCGTGGTGGTTGCGGGTAAACTACCTTACTCGGGGCTACAAAAAATGTAGGATACACAAATTCCGGATGCCACCACGGTGAACCTGCCCATTCAACTCAACCGTCTGCAGCGCAAGGTATTGCTGGTGATCCTGGCCATCGTGGTGGTGCCCATGCTGGCGGCGGCGATTCTGGCCTCCGAGTGGGTGGCCTCCGGATTCGAGGAGCGTTTGGGCCGCTGGATACAGGATTCATCCCATTCCGGCCAGGTGTGGCTACAGGCCAATCAAAACGACGCCATTATGCTGGGTGGAGTCCTGGCGGATGATCCGGGGTTTGCCGCGCGCCTGGAGGCGGGGGAGGCCGATCCGATCCGCCAGCCAGTGACGCGGATTGCGCAGGAATTGGGTATCAGTTTCATCCAGGCCTATACGCCACAGCAGCAGCTGGTCTACAGCTCGGTACCGGTAAGAATGGGCACCCTGTGGGACCGCGGCCAGACGGAGGCGGTGCTGAAGGTTGGGTACAAAGGCACGAACCAGTTGGCGGCGGTCGGTATCACGCCGGTGCCGCGTAGCGGAACGCCGCGCTACTACTTGGTCATGGGCAGTCTGCTCAATCAGGATTTTATTAACGAGTTATCCAATTTGACGGGAATGAAGATACGTCTTTACTACCGTGAGGGCACGAATTTTATCGATCTCTTTTCGCGGCCAGGGAGGTCGGTGCGTCTGGGCAATCTCCCCGTCGGGGTCATGCGCTTATTGCAGAAGGACAAGAAACCGTATTACAGCCTCAGCGCCGAGCAGGGAAAATTTCGCGGCGAGTACTCGCCGGTGGTTGACACCGAGGGTCACGTGGAGGCGATTATTTTTACCGGCCTGGAGCGGCGCGGATTTGAAGATGTGGTGACGAACCGGGTGATACTCTTTCTGGCCATCTCCGTTATGGGTCTCGTGATCGGTGGATTAATGGGCCTGATACTCAGCCGTCTGGTGCTACGCCCAGTGGAGGATCTGCGCAACGGTGTGATGCAATTGGCCGCCCAGAATTTCAGCGCCACGGTCCCGGTGGGTTCGGACGACGAGCTAGGCGACCTCGCCCAGGCCTTCAATGCCATGGCCGTACGCTTGCGCGAGGCGCGTGACGAGCAACAACAGGCGTTTCAACGCGACAAACTCGCGGCCCTCGGGGAGCTTTCCGCGGCGCTGGCGCATGAGATACGCAACCCCATCGGGGTGATCAATACCGCTTCCGCCCTGCTCGAGAAGGCCGAGCAAACGCCGGAGAAAAAATCCGAATTAATTCGCATGCTGCGGGAGGAGAGTCAGCGCGTGGGTAATCTGGTGCAGGATTTCCTTCAGCTATCGCGTCATCGCCAACCGAATTTTGCCAGTATAGATCCAGTGATTCCCATGGAGCGCGCATTGGCCACCGCGTTGGCAGGTAGAGACAACATCCGAATCCGGCGGTACATCGGACATAACGACGCGCATATCATGGCGGACGCCGGATTGCTGCAGCAGGCGTGGGGCAATATCCTGACCAATGCCATACAGGCCATGGGCGAGCAGGGCGGCGAACTATATGTCTCAACCAGTAGCGTCAATGGTCGCGTGGTGCTGTCTATCGAAGACAGCGGTCCAGGTATTCCCGCGGAGGTGATGCCGCGCCTGTTCGAGCCTTTTTTCACCACCAAGGCGCAAGGCACAGGGCTCGGTCTGTCCTTGGCGAATACCCTGGTGGAGGCGAACGGCGGTAAGCTTGAGGTGTTGCCGCCGGAGCATGGCGGCGCGCGATTCGCCATGCGGTTTGCGTTGCAGCCGGGGTTGGAGACATGAAGCGTACGGTGTTGGTAGTGGATGACGAACAGAACATGCAAGCGGTCATGCGCATGATCCTGGTGGATGCCGGGTATGAAGTGCTATTGGCGAACAATGGCGAGGCCGGACTTGGCCACCTTGCGAACCCCAACCTCGATGTCATTCTGTCGGACCTGAACATGCCCGGCATGGGCGGAGATGCCTTTATCGGCCGCTGCCGCAAGGAACGCCCCGAGGTGCCGATCATCGTGGTTACCGCGCACGGTACCATCCGTTCCGCGGTGAGCAGCGTGCACGCCGGTGCGGCGGATTATCTCACCAAACCTTTCGAACCGGAGGAGTTGGAGATTGCGGTACACAACGCAATCAAGCTGCGCGGCATACTGCGCGAGAACCAACAGCTCAAGGAGGCGGTCAATCAGTCGCGTGGCCGCCGCCGCCTGCAAGGCGAAAGCGGGGCGTATAAAAAAATGCTGGAAGAGATACGCCAGGTCGCGCCGTACAAGACCAATGTGCTGATCACAGGCGAGTCCGGCACAGGCAAGGAACTGGTGGCGCGCACCGTGCATGATCTGAGTCCACGTGCGGAAGGCGCGTGGGTGGCCATTAACTGCTCGGCGATTCCGCATGATCTGATGGAGAGCGAGTTGTTCGGGTATGTGAAAGGCGCCTTTACCGGGGCGGCCAGCAATCGTTCCGGCCGGCTGGAACAGGCCCAGGGCGGCACGCTGTTCCTGGATGAGATCGGCGATCTGGATCTGGGACTGCAGGCGAAACTCCTGCGCGTCCTACAGGAGCGGGAATTTTCCCCCTTGGGCAGCGATCAGGTGCGCGCCATCGATGTCAGGGTGATCGCCGCCACCAATCGCAATCTCAAGGAACTGGTGCGTCAGGGCAGGTTCCGTGACGACCTGTTTTATCGTCTGGATGTGTACAGCATCGTGGTGCCACCCTTGCGCCAGCGCGTCGACGACGTACCGCTACTGGCCATGGGTTTTCTGCTCGAGATTGGCGCCGAGACCGACAAAGCGGTGAGCGGATTCACCCCTGCGGCCATGGACGTGCTGAGGCGCCATCCATGGCCGGGCAACATCCGCGAACTACGCAATGCGGTGGAGCGTGCGTTGTTGACCTGCAAGGGTTCGGAGATCGACCAGGCGGATCTGCCTTATGCCATCCATCCGGACACCGATGGCGCCAGCATCAACGCCAACTATCTGGAGCGCATGGGTGACCAGGACCTGGATGTCTGGCTGGAAGAGGTGGAGCGACGCGCCATCTTGCAGGCGCTGGAGGCTTGTAACGGCGTGCAGGTGCAGGCGGCCAAGCGTCTGGGTATTTCGGAACGTAGTTTGTGGCACCGCATCAAAAAACTGAATATCCAGATATCGCGCGTGATGGCCTAGGGTGCCGCGGTGACAAGCTAAACATAGCGACATAGGCGTGTCGCCTCCGGGACGATCAGCCGCTTGGGACCCCGTCCATCGGACCTACCCTGTACCAGAGCAACCTGGGCGTCCCGAACATCGCGGGCGGGTTATTGCTG
>JAYUBZ010000021.1:0-2483 GCA_043740595.1 Gammaproteobacteria bacterium | reverse complement strand
GTGGAAATCCTGCAGGACGGCTTCGGCTTTCTGCGCTCCGCCGACAGTTCGTATCTCGCCGGACCGGACGACATCTACGTCTCGCCGTCCCAGATACGCCGTTTCAATCTGCGCACCGGCGACACCGTCAGCGGCACCATCCGCCCGCCGAAGGAATCGGAACGCTATTTCGCCTTGCTGAAAGTTGAACAGATCAACTACCAGTCGCCGGAAGAAGCCAAAAACAAAGTCCTGTTTGAAAACCTCACCCCACTACACCCCAACCGCCGACTCTTGCTGGAGCGTGACAGCGCCGCCAGCGAGAACCTGACTGGTCGCGTCATCGATCTCATCGCACCCATCGGCATGGGACAGCGCGGGCTGATCGTGTCGTCGCCCAAGAGCGGCAAGACGGTGATGCTGCAGAACATCGCCCACTCCATCACCGCCAATCACCCGGAATGCCTGCTCATTGTGCTGCTCATCGACGAGCGCCCGGAAGAAGTAACGGAGATGCAGCGATCGGTGCGCGGCGAAGTCATCGCCTCGACCTTCGACGAACCGGCCACACGCCACGTGCAGGTGGCGGAAATGGTCATCGAAAAAGCCAAGCGCCTGGTGGAACACAAACGCGACGTGGTCATCCTGCTGGACTCCATCACGCGCCTGGCGCGCGCCTATAACACCGTGGTCCCGGCCTCGGGCAAGGTGCTCACCGGCGGTGTCGACGCCAACGCCCTGCAACGCCCGAAACGCTTTTTCGGCGCTGCGCGTAACATCGAGGAAGGCGGTTCCCTCACCATCCTCGCCACCGCGCTGATCGAAACCGGCTCGAAGATGGACGACGTGATCTACGAAGAATTTAAAGGCACCGGCAATATGGAGGTCCATCTGGACCGCCGGTTGTCGGAGAAGCGCGTCTACCCGGCACTCAACATCAACCGCTCCGGCACCCGGCGCGAGGAACTCCTCATCGAGCCCGTGGAACTGCAGAAGATGTGGATACTGCGCAAGCTGCTGCACCCCATGGACGACATGGAGGCCTCGGAATTCCTCCTGGACAAGCTCAAGGCCACCAAGAACAACGCTGAATTCTTCGATTCCATGAAGCGCTGATGACCCGAGACCTGCGGACCTCAAAACGGCTTTTTCCCGTCTTTTTGCCGGTCCCAACCGCTGGATCTTGCATCCGCGCCGACTTTTGCTTAATATCCCCGGCCCTTGGGTGCCCTACGCCGCCCAAATACCGATTGAGGTAAGGTTATGAAAAAAGGTCTGCACCCCGAATACAACGACATCAAAGTCACTTGCGCCTGCGGTAATAGCTTCGTGACCCGCTCCACCGTTGGGCACGAGCTCAACCTGGACGTGTGCTCCGCCTGCCATCCGTTCTACACTGGCAAGCAGAAAATTGTCGATACCGGTGGCCGCGTGGAGAAATTCCGCCAGAAATACGGCATAGCCGCCAAGAAATAACCCCTTGCAGGTGACTGCTCCCCGCAACAGGCCACCAAAGGCGCCGCTTACCGGCGCCTTTTTGTTTTGGGTGGCGCTTGCCGGACTCCCCTCCACCACCGGCGCGCGTGGGCTTGCGGATACCCAGCCCGTGCAGGTGTATTTTGTCATCGACGGTGACACCTTGGTATTAACCGACCGGCGTCATGTGCGCCTGATCGGCATCAACGCCCCGGAATTGTCACACCCCTGCCGCCCTGAACCCCGCACCCCCGCCCGGGACAAGGCGTGCACACCGACCCGGGAAGAACCCCTGGCACAGGCGGCGCGTCAACGGCTGCAGTCCTTGGTGGCGGGAAAACCCATCACCCTCGTCACCGGCGAAGACGACCACGACCACTATGGCCGTTTGCTCGCCCACCTGCGATTAGCGGACGGCAGTGACCCGGAAGAGGTCCTGCTGCAACAAGGCCTGGCCAGTGTCATCGCCATTCCCCCCAATCTGGAGCGGTTGGCGCGCTACCAGGCTATCGAGGCCGATGCCCGGACAGCGCGCCGCGGCCTGTGGGGAGAGGCGTATTTTGCCCCCCGGCCAGCGGACCGCTTAACCCCGGACCAGACCGGTTACCGTTTTGTCCAGGGCCGCGTGAGCCGCATCGGCCGCAGTCGCCGGTATGTCTATCTGGACCTCGGGCCACGCTTTTCCATCATGGTTGCCCACACGGACTGGGAGCGGTACTTTAGTGGCCGCCCCGAATCCCTGCGCGGCCGGAACATCGAGGCCCGTGGATGGATTACAGAATACGCTGGCAAACTGCGCATGCGCCTGCAACACCCGGCGATGTGGCGCACCCTTCAATAAACAACTCAGCCCGTCCTCGGTACACAACAGATGGACAGCGCCACCCTCCGTCACGACCAGGATTTTCTCGCCACCACCGCGAGCCTCATACGCTCACGCCGAACGAAGCCGCCTTGGCGCACGCCGCGCAGCTGCACCTCATCACTGCGCACGCCGGCGACACCTTCGCGCGTCTGGCGCACGCCGC
>JAYUBZ010000020.1:0-3242 GCA_043740595.1 Gammaproteobacteria bacterium | reverse complement strand
GCATCGAGATCGATACGTCCCTGTTCCACCAGCTGCATCACCGCGGTGGCGGTAAAAAGTTTGCTGATCGATCCGATGCCGTAAATCGTCTGCGTGCTGGCGGGCCGTTTGCGTGTCTCATCGGCATAACCGAAACCTTGTGCCCACACCACCTTCTGGTCGTCCACCAGGGCGATGCTGAGACCCGGCACCCCGACACGCCGCATTTCCCGCGGGATAAACCAGCGCAGATAACGCTCGGTATAGGTGTAATCGCCGCGCGTTGCCTGCTCCGGCTTTGCCGGCGGCGTGGCACACGCGGACAGCGTGAGGCCAAGGGTCACGGTCGCTAGTCCTATCAGTGCGCTGCGGGCGAGGAATCGATGTCGCATCATTTTATTATTCGTCAACATTTTTCCCCATGGTCGATGCTGGTTGCGTATACCGGGATAAAAGCAGCGCTACACAGTACTGTTGATTTATAAAACGCACACAGGCCGGATGATATTCGCACCCTCACCCTTGCCGCACGCGCGTTGCAGGGCCACGACCCTGCAACTACCGCAAACTGCCGGGAACTCCGCGGCTAAACAATGGTCCGCGCGCATGCGGCTGTCCGCCCGGGTCACAAAAGGCCCGCCCGCATGCTAATATAATATCCCGACTACCGCGATCCAGCGCAAGCTTTGACCGGCGCGCGCACGGTGTGTTACTGCTTCAGCCGTCGCTGTTCAAAAAATATCGGCTGGCTGCCGGCATGCCGGTCCGACCCACACTACTCAGGAGAGACGCAATGCGCCAGACACTCCACACACTGCTACGTGAAAACAAACGGTTTCTTTTGTTTGTCATTCTCATGGTGCTGTTTCGCACCTCCCTCGCCGACTGGAACGTGGTGCCGTCCGGCTCGATGAAGCCGACCATCATCGAGGGCGACCGCATCTGGGTGAACAAACTGGCGTATGACATCCGAGTGCCCCTGACCCACCTATCACTGATGCATCTGGGCGATCCGAAACGCGGCGATATCGTCGTGTTCGATTCCGCCACCGCGGACAAACGCCTCGTCAAACGTATCATCGGGCTGCCCGGTGAAACCGTTTCCATGACAGATAATGTCGTCAATATCAACGGCCGGGCCCTGCCCTATCATTTGGAAGAGTCCGACAACGGTGTGCTGGCGATGCGCGAGACGCTGGGCCGCCTGAACCATTTGATCTGGATCGACACCCGTCTGGCCGGCCGCGAATCCAGCTTCCCGCCGGTGACCGTGCCCGCGGGGCAGTATCTGGTACTGGGCGATAACCGCAACAACAGCGCCGACTCACGCTACATCGGATTTGTCCCGCGCAATGAAATCATCGGCCGGACCCGGGATGTGGTGATGTCCCTCAATTATGACAATTACTACCTGCCTCGACCGGGGCGTTTTTTCCACTCCCTTTGATGAGCAGCGTCACCTGGGCCACCTATGCCAACCTTGTTCACCCACCCCGCGGTACCATTGGCCCTCGGCCTCGGCCTGGGCCGACGTACCATCTCCCGACGTCTGCTGCTGGTAGGCGTTGCACTGTCCATCCTTCCCGACGTGGATGTAGTCGCTTTCCTGTTTTCCATTCCCTATTCGGCGGCATTGGGGCACCGCGGATTTACCCATTCGTTGATGTTCGCCGCCGTGGTGGCGCTGTTCGGCGCAGTATTATTACGCCGGTACCAGGAGCGGTTTGTCCCTGCGCTGGTATTTCTGTTTGTGGCGGCGGTATCTCACGGGGTGCTCGATGCCTTTACTAACGGTGGGCTGGGTATTACGTTTTTCTGGCCGTTCTCCCTGGAAAGATATTTCGCGCCGGTGCATATGATCGAGGTATCGCCACTGAGTGCGAGCCGCTTATTTTCTCCCCGGGGCGTTACGGTATTGCTATCCGAATTTCTTTGGGTGTGGCTGCCGTGTATTGGCCTGTATATCGTGCTTGCCGCTTATCGTTACCTCGCGTCCGACGGCAGGTTGCAGCAGCTTACGTCGCATCGTCCATAATAACCCACCGGTGCTGGCACCCTGGTGTCGCACAGGTGGGGCTCAGGTATTTCTTGGCGCGAGGTAACGGACGGTTTGCTCGCGCTATCACGTCAACGATTGCCTGCGCGGTCATGGTCTCGCAACAGTGGGGAGGGAAAACGTGTTTCCAAAACGCGGTCTTTTAGTGGTAATGGTAATGGTATTCACCAGCGGCTGTGCGCATATGTCCGCGCCGCAGCCTGCTCATCTGCGCGAAGCGTGCACCAGCACCCCTGAGTGCGCCAGTTCTATCAAAGCCGCGGTGGAAAATACCTGGAAGGAACGCTATGGATTTGACCAGCGCTTGCGTGCCGCCGTGCTGATCAACCTGGACAAGAATTTCAATGTGACGTCCGTGGAAATCATGCAAAGCAGCGGCGATGCAAAGTTTGATGAATCCGCTTTGCGCGCCGTGCGCAACACCTCACCCTTTATGGAATTGCGCGGTTTGCCGGAAAACGAACGCGCTGAATTTGAATCGATCAATTTCGTCTTTGGCTCGGTGCATCCCTGACGCGGCGCCCCATGCCGGGCGCCAGACTATTTCTTCGCCCAATCCAAAAATGGCTTGATCAGATCCATGGGCAGGGGGAACACGATGGTGGAACTCTTCTCCCCGGCAATGGCGCTCAGGGTCTGGAGATAACGCAACTGCAGGGACGCGGGACTCTTGCTCATGAGATCCGCAGCCTGCACCAGCTTCTCCGCCGCCTGCAACTCGCCTTCGGCGTGGATGACCTTGGCGCGGCGCGAGCGTTCCGCCTCCGCCTGTTGCGCGATGGCGCGTACCATGGTCGGATCGATGTCCACATGTTTTATTTCGACGCTGGAGATCTTGATGCCCCAGGCATCCGTCGCGCTGTCGAGGATGACCTGGATATCGGAGTTGAGTTTGTCGCGACTCGCGAGCATCTCGTCCAGCTCGTGCTTGCCCAGCACCGAGCGCAGGGTGGTCTGGGCGAGCTGGGAGGTGGCGGCGTAATAGTCCTCCACCTGAATAATGGAGCGCGCCGGGTCGATGACGCGAAAGTACACCACGGCGTTGACCTTCACCGACACGTTGTCGCGCGAGATCACGTCCTGCGGCGGCACGTCCATCACCACCGTGCGCAGATCCACCCGGATCATCCGCTGCACGACAGGAATCAGGATCACCAGCCCCGGCCCCTTGGTGCCGGTGTAGCGGCCCAGTGTCAGCACGACACCG
>JAYUBZ010000019.1:0-2966 GCA_043740595.1 Gammaproteobacteria bacterium | reverse complement strand
TGAAGGAGCCACCCATGAAGCCCATGGATTTCTGCACGATGCGGTTGTGGCGCACACCGATGGCGCTCTGCACGGTGGACTTGTGCTTGATGCGCGCGTTGCGCATGAGCGAGGCGGTGCGCGTCACCAGTACGGCGGCGGTAATGATCAGCGTCCAGGCGGCGTAGAAATTCACCAGGTCCGGCGCATAGTAGGCGGCATAGGCGGTCGCCAGGAGGAACCCCGAGGCCAGGCCGAACAGGGTGTAGTTGATCACCGTGAGCCAGGTGGACCACTCCTGCAGAAACTTGATGCAGGCGTAGATCATGCCGGTGCAGAGAAACAGCACAAACGCGAACACCACCGCGGTGGCGCCGATGAGCAGACTGAGGTCGCCCGGCACCGCGGTGTGGATGCCGATGATGCTGAGGTCCCAGCCCAGAAACTGCACCAGGCCGTAGACCATGACGGAACCGATCACCGCCGGCAGCACGATCACCTCGCGCGACAGCCAGGAGGTGCGCCACATGGCGGCGGAGCGCCAGGCGCGTTCCGGGTGGCCGAGGTGGAAGAACGACGCCACCAATCCGGCGATCAGCAGCAACACCGCGACGACGCTGCCGATGGCGTAGAACCATCGATCCTGCGCCGGCAACAACCCGACCACGGAATAGACCTGCGCGGTGAACAGTGCGAGAAACAGGCCCTGGCCGGCGCCGATGAGGGTGGTGAGAAAGATTACGGAAAAGGCGGGATGCATGTTAACTCCAATTGCAAATCGTTTAAGTAGTGGGCAGCAAGATAGCCGCGATGCCTACAAATCATACTGATTGGTGGATACGCTGCGCTTTATCCACCCTACATTCTGTCATTGCGAGGCCGCGCCTTTCGCGGCCGCGGCAATCTCCGTATCCTTGGCAATCACGCGTGAGTGCCTCCCCCACGGGGATTGCCGCGTCGCTCCGCTCCTCGCAATGACAGATAACAGCGGCCTACGGCAGACACGGTACTCAGGTCATTAAAGAAAAGCGTTTTCGACCATAGCCCTCTTACCAACTCGTCACGTCATCCAGCGACGGCTCATTGATATTCGGCTTCGGCAGCTTGCCTTCCTTCTTCAGCGGATTATCCGCACGCACCAGTTCGTCCTCGTGTATCTTCAGATGCGTCTTGCGCCGCGGCAGATAATGGTTGGCCGGCTGCGTGCCCCATTCCGGCATGAGCGCATAACCGCCGCTCTCGCGGATGGCGATGGACACCTCGGAGTTGGCGTCGTGCACGTCACCGAACAGGCGCGCACTCGTGGGACAGGCGAGCACACAGGCGGGCTTGCGCTCCGACTCGGGCAGGGCCTGGTCGTAGATACGATCCACGCACAGGGTGCACTTCTTCATCACCTTCTGTTTCTCGTCGATCTCGCGCGCGCCATAGGGACAGGCCCAGGAGCAGTACTTGCAGCCGATGCACTTGTCGTAATCCACCAGCACGATGCCGTCCTCGGGGCGCTTGTAGCTGGCGCCGGTCGGGCATACCGGCACGCACGGCGGCTCCTCGCAATGTAAACAGGATTTGGGAAAGTGCACGGTCTCGGTGGCGGGATATTCGCCGCACTCATAGGTCTGCACGCGGTTGAAAAAGGTACCGGTAGGGTCCTCGCCGTAGGGGCGGTCGTCGAACATCGAGCCCGCGGAGCCCGAGGTGTTCCATTCCTTGCAGCTCGTGACGCAGGCGTGGCAACCCACGCACACGTTCAAATCGATCACCAGCGCCAATTGTGTCATGACTTATTCTTCTTGCCGGCGAAATACGCCAACCAGGGTTTACGCTTGGCGGAACCCGGCGTCGGCTTGAGGGCGTCGAACTGCGGCGAGGTGACCTCCTCTTCCGACTCGTCCGCCTTGTAGATGCGCACGCGCACGTCGTACCACGCCGCCTGGCCGGTGACCGGGTCGGAGTTGGACAGGTGTTCGCCTTCCGCCGTGGGCGGCAGCTCTTCGGAGATCAAATGGTTCAGCAGAAAGCCCTTGCGCGCCTCGTTCGCGGTAGGGCTGAGATTCCACGCCCCCGACGCCTTGCCGATGGCGTTCCAGGTCCACACCGTGCCCGGCTCCACGGCCTCGCTGTAACGGCACATGCAACGCACCTTGCCCCACTGGGATTCCACCCACATCCAGCCGCCGTCCGCGATACCCTGCTGCTGCGCGGTGCGCGAATTCACGTACAGATAATTGTGCGTGTGGATCTGCCGCAACCAGGCGTTCTGCGAGTCCCACGAGTGGTACATGGCCATGGGCCGCTGGGTCACTGCGTTGAGCGGATACTTGGCGCGATCGGTGAGCTGGGTTTCCAGGGGCTCGAAATAAAACGGCAACGGATCGAAGTACGTCTCGATGCGTTTTCGAAGATGCTTGGGCGGCTGCTTGCCCTGGGTCTTGCCCTGGGCGGCGAGACGGAAATTCTGCAGCACCTCTGAATAGATGTGAATCAGGATGGGCTCGGCGTAGCGCGTGAGGCGGTGGCGCTGCGCCCATTCGAGATAACCCTTGTTCCAGTTGCGCATATACTGATACGACTTGGGCAGCTCGTAGTGATACACGCAGTTGTTTTTTTCGTACATCTCCCACTGACGCGGGTTGGGTTCGCCCTTCATGAACTTCTCGCCACCCTTGCCGCGCCAGCCGGCGAGGAAGCCGATGCCGGAACCCGGCTCGGTCTCGTAGTTGATGATGAAGTCCGGGTAATCGCGGAACTTGCGCACACCCTGGTCGTCGGTGAAGGCCGGGAATTTCAGACGCGTGCCCAGTTCGAGCAGCACTTCCTGAAACGGCTTGCATTGGCCGGTGGGTGGCACCACTGGAATGCGCACGGAATCCATCGGGCCATCGAACTCGGAGATGGGCCGGTCGAGCATGCTCATCACGTCGTGGCGCTCCAGATAGGTCGTGTCCGGCAGCACCAAGTCCGCATAAGAAACCATTTCCGATTGG
>JAYUBZ010000018.1:0-5885 GCA_043740595.1 Gammaproteobacteria bacterium | reverse complement strand
CACGCGCCTCGGCCAGTTCCAGGATGTAGGTGGTGTAGATATATTCCAGGTCGAAGGGCGGGTCTTTGCGCATGAGGATGGCGTTGAGTCCATCCAGGGGCTCGTTACTGTTGCCAGTGAATTCGAACCAGGGCTCCTGCCCCGCCAGCAGTTTGAGCCGTCGCATGCCGGCCATGGCCCGGCCATCCCGCACGTACAAGTCCGCCTGCTCCATGTAGCGGATCTCCCAGCCGCGCCTCTGGGCCTCCAGCAGCATGGCGTAGGTGCTGTCTTTTTTGACGTTAATGGAAACTATGGGATCCATGACGACGCCGAGCCGTACGGTCATGCGGACTGGTCGTCGCGGCAGGAGGTATGGGTGATGCAGGGCTTGCGCGTAGGCATGGGTCGTTAATCGCTGGCCGCTTCTTTGATCTCACGCGCCGCCGCCACCAGCGCCAGCCGCGCGATAACCCCGTAGGCGTAGAAGCGGTTAGGGCGCGCATCCGGCGCCTTGGCCTGATCCGGGGCGGTGCAGGATTCCTCGAAGGCCAGGGCCTCGAAGCGCATGCCCGGGGCGTTCAGGTTTTCATCGATGCCGCGATTGCCGTGCACCCGGTAAAAACCGCCGACCACATAGCGGTCGATCATATACACCACCGGCTCCGCCACAGCCTGGGCCTCGCCCCAGGTTTCGAAGGTATACACCCCTTCCTGTACCATGACATCCGCCACTATCAGGCCTTCCTTGCCGCGCGCCATCTTTGTCCGCTGTTTGCGGTTCAGGTCACGCACCTCGTCCGGGTGACGTACCGTCATAATGTTCATGCCATAGGTGCCGGAATCCGCCTTGACGATCACAAACGGGTCGCTGGTGATGCCGTAGGCGCGGTACTTGGCCGCGACTTCATCCAGCACCGCGCTGACGTTGGTGACCAGGCAGTCTTCGCCGGTGCGCTTCTGGAAATCGATTTCGCCGCATTTGCGGAACACCGGATCGATCAGCCACGGGTCGATATCGATCAGCTTCGCAAAATCCTGTGCGGCCTGATGGTAGTGGCCGAAGTGAGTGGATTTCAGCCGGTTGAACCAGCCCATGGCCAGAGGTGGCAACACCGGCTGTTTCAGATTCATCAGCAGCGGCGGGCAACCACCCGAGAGGTCGTTGTTCAGGAGGATCATGCAAGGCAGATAGCCTGGCAAGGTCAGTTTATCGCCCTCCCGCACCAGCGGCTCGAGCACCAGCTTGCGCCCCGAGGGCAGATCGATGGTCGTTGGTTCGACGATTTCCGGCAGCATCGAGCCCACGCGCACATGGTAGCCGGCCTTTTCCAGAATGTTGGTCAGGGCGTTGAGATTTTCCAGATAAAACAGGTTGCGCGTGTGGCTTTCCGCGATGACCAGGATGCGGGCGGCCTTGGGGCAAAGTCGTTCCGCTGCCGCTTGCACCGCCTGCACGCACAGCGGCAGGAAGGCCGGATTAAGGTTATTGAACCCGCCGGGGAAGAGATTGGTATCCACCGGCGCGAGCTTGAAGCCGGCGTTGCGCAGGTCAACGGAGGTGTAGAAAGGCGGTGGTGTCTCCAGCCACTGACCTCTGAACCAGTGCTCGATTTCCGGTTGGCGTTGCAGCAGATGTTCCTCAATCTGCTGCAAGGGACCCGTCAGGGCCGTGGTCAGGTGGGGGACGGCATGCAGGTGCTCTATGGACATGGTTGGGTTCCCTTAAGCGAGGCTGGATGGTAACTCATCCAGGGCGGCTATAGAATGTCTCTTTCCCGACCTCAGAGATGCTGGCACGCTTCATGCTTGCAATCCCTGCGTTGGAACACCCATCGCAGGGCGCCGGAACACCCGCGCGGACTGGATCACGACAGGGTCGGCCGTTGAATCGTGTTGCTCGCGAGGCTAGCTTTAGTGCGCACTGTGTTATCGATCATATTGATGATTTCTTTAAGAGGCGCACTGACCAGGCAATAAAACTGGCTGCAAAACATAGAATTTAGTGATATTTTGTGCTAGTAAATCATTATCCTAGGAAAATAAGTGGAGAAAGTACATTTACTAGTGGGCGCGTGCTGGAATAAGCAACTAGAATTACTGGGAAGCACTAACCGACTGGGGTGGACGTTTTGAGTATCAAGGTCATGATCATCGACGACAGCAACACGATACGTCGCACCGCCGAGGCGCTTTTGAAAAAGGCCGGGTATGACGTATTTACCGCGTCAGACGGCTTCGAGGCGATGTCGGTTATCACCGATCAGCGACCGGACATTATTTTTGTCGACATTATGATGCCGCGTCTGGACGGCTATCAGACCTGTCAGCTCATTAAGAACAACAAAACATTCAGGGATACGCCGGTGATTATGTTATCGAGCAAGGACGGTTTGTTCGATCGGGCCCGCGGCCGGATCGCCGGATCCCAGGAACACATCAATAAGCCGTTCACGCAGGAAGAGCTGATCGAAGTAATCAATAAATACGTACACGTACATTGATGCGATGGGTGTACCGAACGTGGGTACGTACCATTTAATTTAATCCAGTGGCAGCAAGGCTTTTAGAGAAGAGGGAACACGGAAATGGCGATTAAAAAAGTATTGGTGGTGGACGATTCCCCGACAGAGATACACGTCTTGAGCGAAATGCTCAAGAAGAACGGATTTAGCGTCACGACAGCGTCCAACGGCGAAGAAGCGATTGCCAAATCAAAGTCGGATAAGCCCGATCTTATCCTGATGGATGTGGTGATGCCTGGCATGAGCGGGTTTGAAACCACCCGCGCCATCACCAAGAATCCGGACACAGCGAACATCCCGGTCATCATCTGCACCACCAAGGGCCAGGAGACGGACAAGGCCTGGGGCCTGCGCCAGGGCGCCAAGGATTACATCGTCAAGCCCGTGACCGAAAAAGTGTTAATGGCCAAGATCCAGGCCCTCTAAATGACCGAAGATTAACCAGCGCATGGCGAAATCCAGACTTGATCCCTTAAGCCTGCTGCATCAAATGCAGCAGCAGAGCCGCAGTCACTCTCCGGGCCTGCCCGAGCAGGTGCAGCTGGCGACGTTGTGGTCCGGTCTTGGGTTCCGCTTGGCGGAGATGCAGTTTGTCACGCCCCTCGATCAGATTTCCGAGGTGTTGCATTGCCCGGACATGACGCCGGTGCCGGGCACGAAATCCTGGCTCAAGGGCATCGCCAATGTGCGTGGCACGCTCTACACCATCGTCGATCTTGCCGAATATTTTGGCAAGCGACCGGTCGAGCCGGACGAGAAAGCCAGGCTGTTAATCATGAATATCGCCGGACTGAGCACGGCACTGATGGTGAACGAAGTGCTGGGCCTGCGCCACTTCGACGAAGAAATGGAGAGACACAATGTCTCCAAGCTGGACGATCCGGCGATGACACATTCTCGGGGCGCGTTTTTGCGCGACGATGTTTTGTGGGGTGTGTTCGACATGCACTCCTTGGCGGGAAGCGAAGTGTTTATGCATGTGGCGGCCTAGGCGTGTCGGTCGGGCCAGCTGCGGTTGTGGGAACAAATGGTGTGACACAGCAGTATCTTGGGTGTTATCAGCCGGCGTGTCCGGTGGATTGATGCCAAATGGGTGCACGACGGCAAAGCAGGATAATAAACGAACAGGAATCTCTTACGAGATGAGGTACTAGGTATGGCGATAATCAAACTACCCAAGCTTGGCAAGTCCAAGCCGAACTTGGCCTCCAAGGGTAACGGCGGGGGTGAGGACCAGATCGGGTTCGATGTGGGAGAAGAATACATCGATGTCCAGTCGGGCCGTCGCCCGCTGCCCGGCGTCGGGGACATCGTGCGGATCGTCAGCAGCCTGCCAGTGTTGCTCACCATCATGGTGCTCCTGTTCATCGGCGTGGCGTGGATGTTTGCGGCCGGCGCGGAAAAGGCCGACAAGGAATCAAAATACATCGAGCAGTCTTCACAGCTGTTGATGTTGTCGCAACGCATCGCCAAGGATGCGCGCGAAGCGGTGTACGGGCAGGAAGGCGCTTTCCCGACCCTGAAGGAATCACGCAATGCCTTCGAAACCATTATTAACAACCTGATCAAGGGTAACGACAAACTGGGCATCCCGCAGAGCCCGGCGGATATCGCGCCGGCACTCAAGGTAGTGACGGACAAGTGGAAGGTGATGCGCGAGAACGTCGACCAGATTCTCGGGCAGGAAGAGGCCGTATTGACCTTGCGCGATCACGTGGTAGGCATCAACCAGGCTGCACCGCTGCTGTTGGCCCTGTCCGACGAAGTGGTGGAAATGGGCGCCAACGCCGGCGTCAAGGGCGACGTCCTGTATCTCGCCGGCCGTCAGGGTATGTTGAGCCAACGTATCGCGAAAGACGTAAATCTATTCTCCCAGGGTGGTTCGGAGGCCGCCGTGGCGGCCGCCCAGTTCGGTAAGGACGCCAAGCTGTTCCGCGACACCAATGTCAAACTGCGTGCGGCCATGCCGCTCTCTGTGCGCCCCAAGCTGGACGAGGCCGGGGGCATTTTTGACGAGTTGAACGTGCACGTCGAAGGTATTCTCGGTATTGCCGCAGAATTGTTCGTGTCGCAACGCGCCAGCCAATTGGTCTTCGAGCAATCGGATCCTCTGCTGGACGTGGCAAAGAAGCTGGTGTTGGGTTACACCGCCCTGGCGCAGCAACGCGAGGCCAACAAGGTGTGGACCTACATTGCCGCCTTCGCCGCCCTTGTCTTCCTCATCCTGGTGGGTTGGAAACTGGTGAACGACCAGCGCCAGCGTGCACGCGCCAGCTTTGAACAGAACCGCGTCACCCAGGACTCCATTCTTAAGCTGCTGGACGAAATGGGCAACCTGGCGGACGGCGACCTGACTATTCAGCCGGAGGTGACCGAGCAAATCACGGGCGCCATCGCGGACTCCATAAATTTCGCCGTAAAGGAAATGCGCAACCTGGTGGTGCGTATCAAGGCCGCGGCGCAACAGGTGGCCGTGGCATCGGAACGCAGTCGCCAGACCGCCAACGAACTGACCCAGGCGGCGACACGCCAGGCGGTGCAGATCGCCGAAACCACCGACCGGGTAAAATCCATGGCCAAGCTCATGGAAGAAATGTCACTCAGCGCGGAAAAATCCGCGGAGGTGGCGCAGGGTTCGGTGAGCACGGCCAAGCGCGGTGCGGAAGCGGTGCAAAACACCATCCAGGGTATGGACGGTATGCGCCAGCAGATTCAAGAAACCGCAAAACGTATTAAGCGCCTCGGCGAATCGTCGCAACAGATCGGTGAAATCGTGGAGCTGATCAACGACATCGCCGAGCAGACCAACATTCTGTCCCTGAACGCCGCCATCCAGGCGGCCATGGCAGGCGACGCTGGCCGCGGTTTCGCGGTGGTGGCGGACGAAGTGCAGCGACTGGCGGAACGCTCCGGCGAGGCGACCAAGCAGATCGCTGACCTGGTGAAGACCATTCAGGCCGACACCAACGAAGCAGTGGCCTCCATGGAGCAGGCAACCAAGGGCGTGGTGGAGGGTACGCGCCTTGCCGACGCCGCGGGTCAGGCGCTCGGCGAGATCGAGTCGGTGTCCGAGCAATTGTCCGAACTGATTGTAGGTATCGCGCGTTCCGCCTATCAGCAGTCGGAGACGGCGACGGCGGTGTCCCTCAACATGGGACAGATCCAGGAAGCGACAACCATGACCTCCACGGGCACGCGCCAGACGGCCGAGTCGATTGGCAAGTTGTCGGATCTGGCGCGCGAGCTGCAGGCGTCGGTGGCTGGCTTCAAGTTGCCCGCCGCTTGATCCACGGACCGCGCTATAAAGCGATCTGCGCTGAATGCGCGTGAGCGACTATGAGCAAAATTGATCCGGGCACGCTCGGCTGGGTAAAGGCCGAG
>JAYUBZ010000017.1:0-1575 GCA_043740595.1 Gammaproteobacteria bacterium | reverse complement strand
GCTCAATTGGCAATAATGAGGCGCAACAGAAGGGGCGCGCATGGCTGGTTACTCAGGCCCTCTCCCCAAGGGAGAGGGGACGAAGCATGATCGTTCTTGCTACTTGTTCAGAGCTTCCCTAGCGGCTTTTTTTCCTTTTTGACCACCTGACTACGGCTTTGCGGTACTATCCAGTTTCTGCAACACCCTCATTCCCTCTGCAAAAAGGTATTCGCATGCGACCCAGTGGACGACCCCCCGAACAACTGCGTGACATCCGTTTCACCCGCCGCTACACACGCCACGCCGAAGGCTCGGTGCTGGTGGAATTCGGCGACACCAAAGTGTTGTGCAACGTCAGCATCGACGAGAAGGTCCCGGGCTTTCTCAAAGGCAAGGGCCAGGGCTGGGTGACCGCGGAATACGGCATGCTGCCGCGCTCCACCGGCCAACGCATGCAGCGCGAGGCCGCCTCCGGCAAACAGGGCGGGCGCACCCAGGAAATCCAGCGCCTTATCGGCCGCTCGCTGCGCGCCGCCACCGATCTCAAACAACTGGGCGAGCGCACCCTGACGGTGGATTGCGATGTGATCCAGGCGGACGGCGGTACGCGCACGGCCTCCATCACCGGCGCCTGTGTCGCCCTGCACGATGCCCTCGGTGTACTCAAGGCCAAAGGCCTGCTGAAAACCAACCCCCTGAGCCATCTTGTGGCCTCGGTCTCTGTCGGTATATTCAACGGCCAGCCGGTGCTCGATCTCGACTACGCGGAAGACTCCAACGCCGAGACCGACATGAATTTCGTCATGAATGACGCCGGCGGATTCATCGAGATACAGGGCACAGCGGAGGGCAAGACCTTCAGCCTGGAGGAAATGCAGGCCATGACCTGCCTGGCACGCACCGGCATAACACAACTTATCGGACTGCAGCGCGCGGCGCTGGAATTGGCCGAATGACCTCGCCCCACCCGGCACGCATCGTGTTGGCAAGCAACAACCCCGGCAAGGTACGGGAGTTCGGTCAGCTACTCGCCGGTCTGCAGCGCACGGTGCTGCCGCAATCGGCGCTGGATGTACCGGAGGCGGAGGAGACCGGCCTCACCTTCGTGGAAAACGCCATCCTCAAGGCGCGCAACGCGGCACAGCACACCGGCCTGCCGGCCATCGCCGATGACTCCGGCCTGGAGGTGGACGCCCTGAATGGCGCACCCGGTATTTATTCCGCGCGCTACGCCGGCAGCGGCGCCTCCGATGACGCGAATCTGCAAAAGCTGCTCGCCGATATAAAAGACGTGGAAGAGTCCGCACGCAGCGCGCGCTTTCAGTGCGTGCTCGTGTATATGCGCCACGCCCTCGACCCCACACCTATTATCTGCCAAGGCACCTGGGAGGGCCGCTTGCTGCGCGCGCCGCGCGGCGCTCAAGGTTTCGGTTACGATCCGATTTTTTATGTCCCCACGCACCACTGCACTTCGGCGGAACTGCCGCCAGGGGTCAAGAATCTGCTAAGCCACCGCGGCCAGGCCATGCGCATGCTGCTGGCGGAACTGACCATAACGGCACGCTGAATACAACGCAGTGGAGTGCGGGAGCG
>JAYUBZ010000016.1:0-4919 GCA_043740595.1 Gammaproteobacteria bacterium | reverse complement strand
CTGCAGGTGATCGCCATCGTGCTGGCGCGCAGCGTGGTGCTGGCGCGCTACGAGGCCACCATGGCGAGCGCCTTCGATGTGGTCGAACCCCTGGCTTTGCAGATCCAGGACGAGCGCACCAGTTCACGCACCCTCAAACAACTGCTCAGCCACATCGGCGGCACCCTGCTGGTGCAGCACAAAATGATCGGCCGGGTCGAGATACAAGACAAGCCGGAGCTGCTGTGGGATCAGCCGGAGCTGGAACGCCTGTACCTGCGCCTGGAAACGGAATACGAACTGCGCGATCGCAACACCGTGCTGGAACGCAAGCTGGCGCTGATCTCACGCACCGTCGAAACCATCCTCACCCTGCTGCACAATCGTCGCTCCCTGCGGGTGGAATGGTATATCGTTGGCTTGATCGTGTTTGAGGTTGTGTTGACTTTGTATGACATGTGGCTGAAGCACTGACCCTGGATTGATGCCGCTGTCTTGAATTCCAAGTTAAATCGGTTTTTCTGCGGCCTCGTTGGGCAGGCAAAGGAAAACGAATGGCAACGCCGGCTATCACACCCAGCCCACCTTACTACGCCGTCATCTTTACCTCTGTGCGTCAGGACGGCAATAATGGTTATGCCGAAGCGGCAAAAAGAATGTTGGAGCTGGCCTCGATACAACCGGGTTTCCTCGGCTTCGAGACAGCCAGACAGGAAATTGGGATTTCGGTTTCGTATTGGTCGACGCTGGAGGCCATCAAGGCCTGGAAAGAAAACGTCGAGCATCGCCAGGTTCAGGGCCGGGCAAAAGACTGGTATAAAACCTTTCGGGTTCGTGTCTGTCGTATTGAGCGCGAGTACGGTTTTTAGAAGGAGGAAAACATGCCGAGTGTACTCATCGAGGTAAGAAAGCGATACACGCAAGAGCAAGAGATCGCTCTCATGGAGGCCGTTCACGCCGCCCTGCGCGCCGCCTTTAAGATCCTACCCGGCGACAAAAACGTGCGGCTTGTTGTGCACGCACCTCACCGTTTTGCCTGCCCACCGGACCGGGAAAAGCCCGAGTCCTACACCCATATCAGCATCGATGCGTTTGCCGGCCGCTCTCTCGATGCCAAACGCAATTTATACAAGGCCATCGTCGATAACCTCGGGCCCTTCGGGATTCCCAAAAACCATGTAAAAATCCTGCTGCGTGAAATAACGCCCGAGAACTGGGGGATACGGGGTGGTCAGGCGGGTTGTGATGTTGAGTTGGGTTTTAAGGTTGAGGTGTAGCACATCAATGCTGCCTGACTGCGATGGGGCTGACTCAGCACATCGACGTACCGATGTCCGCTGGCTCGCGCTTATCTCGACATTGCAGCTATTTAAGTTAAATTTATTTATGTACCATGCTGACCAAATCCTAATCCACCACTGAAAAGAAGGAGTGTTCCACATGACGCCTGTCATATCATTGGTTGCACGCTTACTCATGGCCTTTATTTTTATCATGGCCAGCATCGGAAAGATCGGTGGTTACGCCGGTACCCAAGGTTACATGCAAGCCATGGGCGTGCCCGGTGTGTTGTTGCCCCTGGTGATACTGACCGAGCTGGGCGGCGGGCTGCTCATCGCTATCGGCTGGCAGACCCGTTGGGCGGCTTGGGTGTTGGCGGGTTTTACATTGTTGAGCGGGATTATTTTTCATCACAACTTCGCCGACCAGATGCAAATGATTAACTTCATGAAAAATCTGGCCATGACCGGTGGACTCATGCTGCTGGCTGTGCATGGCCCTGGCAGCCTAAGCCTGGATCGAAGGGGAAAGTGACAACGGTAACGCGACAGCGTTACCGTTGTCACTGCGAGCGCAGCGCGGTAATCTCCGTAAGCAGCTGCGGTGCGCATCCACGGCATCCTGCACAGGGCATCGCGAACATGCCCTAAACATTCCAGTTATCATCGCAAGGGGCGCAGCGACGCGGCAATCTCCGCATGCACCCAGGGTGCCGGGCGTAGGCACCCTGGGTGCATACAACAAAAGCGCCACATAACAATACCGCTGTCACCGCGACAAACAAAACGACGAGGCGCCGTTATTTTTTATCCCCCGTCGCCTCCAGCGCCTCCCATCGGACATAGCCCTGCTTGAGTTCCACTTCCAGACTTTCGAGTCGCGCCGTCATCTCCTTCAACGATTCCGGATGTGCGGCGTAGGAGGCGGGATCGGCGAGGCGGGCGAGAATCTGGTCGCGCTCTTTTTCCAGGCCCCCGATGCGTTGCGGCAACTCATCCAGCTCGCGTTGTTCCTTAAATGAAAGTTTACGCTGGCCGGCGCGCTGTGGGCTGGCCGGCGCGGGTTTGGACTTGGTAGGCATGCCCGCCTTGCTGGCGGGCGTCGCCGCAGGCACGCTGCTGCGTTGGCGCAGCCAATCACTGTAACCGCCAAAAAATTCCTCGACCACGCCATCGCCGGAAAATACCAGGGACGACGTCACCACGTTGTCGAGGAAGGTGCGATCGTGACTCACCATAAACACCGTGCCGTCGTACTCGGCGAGCAGCTCTTCCAGCAACTCCAGGGTCTCGATGTCGAGATCGTTGGTGGGCTCGTCCATCACCAGCACGTTGGCCGGCTGGGCGAAGAGCTGCGCCAGCAACAGGCGCGCGCGCTCGCCACCGGACAGGCTTTTCACCGGCGAGCGCGCGCGTTCCGGCGGGAACAGAAAATCCGCCAGGTAACTCATGGCGTGGCGTGACTTGCCGGCGATGGTCACGAACTCTTTGCCGCCGCCGACGCAGTCCACCACGCGCGCCTCCGGATCGAGTTGCGCGCGCGTCTGGTCGAAGTAGGCGATCTGCAGATTGGTGCCGTGACGCACGCTACCCTGGTTGGGCTCGATCTGTTTCAGCAGAAGTTTCAGCAGGGTAGTCTTGCCCACGCCATTGGGGCCGATCAAACCGATGCGGTCGCCGCGCAGCACCCGCAGGTCGAGATCGCGCACCACCGGTTTGCCGTCGTAGGCGAACCTGACGCCGGTCGCCTCCAGCACCAGCTTGCCGGACTGCTCACCGCTGTCCAGGGCGAGCTTGGCCTTGCCCTGCAGGTTGCGCCGGTCGGAACGTTCCACGCGCAGAGCCTTGAGGGCGCGCACCCGGCCTTCGTTGCGCGTGCGTCGCGCCTGGATGCCTTTGCGTATCCAGCGCTCTTCCTCCGCCAGGCGTTTGTCGAACAAGGCGTTCTGGCTCGCTTCCGCGGACAGCTGTTCCGCCTTGCGCCGCTGGTACTGGGCAAAGTTTCCTTCGTAACCGGTGAGGTGACCGCGGTCCAGTTCCAGGATGCGCGTGGCGAGGCGGTCGAGGAAGTGCCGGTCGTGGGTCACGAACAGCAAGGCGCCGCGAAAATTCATCAGCGTGTCTTCCAGCCACTGGATCGCCTCGATGTCCAGGTGGTTGGTGGGTTCGTCCAGCAACAGGATGTCCGGGGCGAGCACCAGGGCGCGGCCCAGGGCCACGCGCCGCTTCCAGCCGCCGGACAGCTGCGCCACCTGGGCGTCCGCCGGCAGCTGCAACAGGGTGAGGGTTTGCTCGATACGCTGTGCCACCTCCCAGCCGTTGCGACGTTCCAGCGCTTCCTGTAAATGGTGCATGCGCTCCAACAAGGCTTCGACGTCGGCGTCCGGGTCATTCAACGCCTGGATCACGTGGTGGTAGTCGAGGATCACCTGGCGCAGTTCGCCGAGACCCGCCGCCACATTTTCGTACACCGTGCCCGCCTCATCCAGTTCCGGCTCCTGGGGCAGATAGGCCACGCGCACGCCGCTGTCGCGGCGCAGCTCACCTTCGTCCGGCAGGATGGATCCCGTGATCAACTTGAGCAGGGTGGATTTGCCGGTGCCGTTACGCCCGATGATGCATACCCGCTCGCCCCGGTCGAGCTGGCAACTGGCATGGTCCAGCAGGGGGTGATGGCCATAGGCCAGGGAGACGTTATGAACAGTGAGCAGCGGCATGAACAACCTGATGGGGCGTGGCGTAAGGGGGCGCTAGCTTAACACAGGCCGGTGACGGACCGGACAGGGTCCTGCCATACCGCAAAATGCCGGAATCTAGACCCGCTTTACTCCCGCGCCGACCGCAATACCCAAAGCCTCTCTACCTCCACTGGGGCGGATTCCGAACCAAATGGCAGGCATTCGAAGATTGAAGGTTTGGAAGATAGGGTGCGGAACGTGCGAATCCACCTCGGTGGCGTTTAGGAGCAGCACGCTATACTTAGTACAGTTTTAAGGGAATTTGTGTATAATGCGCGGCCTTTTTCGCGTAAATGGCCTTCACTGGCCGGGATGTGTCCGTGATTCAGAAACTGCGTAATATCGCCATCATCGCCCACGTTGACCATGGTAAAACCACCCTGGTCGACAAGCTCCTGCAACAGTCCGGTACCTTTGCCGCGCACCAGCAGATGGGCACCCGCATCATGGACTCGAACGACCTCGAGAAGGAGCGCGGCATCACCATCACGGCGAAGAACACCGCGATCCGCTGGAAGGATTACCGCATCAACATCATCGACACCCCGGGCCACGCCGACTTCGGCGGCGAAGTGGAGCGCGTACTGTCCATGGTGGACTCGGTGCTGTTACTGGTGGATGCCATGGACGGCCCCATGCCCCAGACGCGCTTCGTGACGCGCAAGGCCTTCGCCCAAGGTCTCAAGCCCATCGTGGTTATTAATAAGGTCGACCGCCCCGGCGCGCGCCCCGAATGGGTGCTGAACCAGACCTTCGACCTGTTCGACAAGCTCGGCGCCACCGACGAGCAACTGGATTTCCCCGTGGTCTACGCCTCGGCCCTGAACGGTTACGCCGGTCTCAATCAGGACGTGCGCGAAGGCGACATGACGCCGCTGTTCGAGGCCATCATCAAGAACGTGGCGGCCCCGGACGTGGATAT
>JAYUBZ010000015.1:0-6190 GCA_043740595.1 Gammaproteobacteria bacterium | reverse complement strand
CCCCGGTCACTGAACAGATCCACGAACATCTCATCGGGAAACAGCCCGTCACGCTCGCGATGGAGCACCGAATAGACCGACGATTCCGGGAGCAGCTGCACAAGGTTTTAAGTAAGTGCCATTCGACCCTGAGTGGAATTACGCGCGTTTGGCGAGACTGTTATAAAGATCCAGGTAGCGGCGGGCGCTGGCATCCCAGCTGAAGTTCTGGGACATGCCAGTCCGCTGCAACTGCGTCCAGGCCGTTTTAGTTTTGTATAAGGTCAGTGCGCGGTCCAGGGCGGTCAGCAGATCGACCGCGTCATCGCCATCGAAGGCAATGCCGGTGGCAATGCCCGCGGCCAGATTCTCCGTGCTGGCATCGACCACGGTGTCCGCCAGGCCGCCCACGCGGCGTACGATGGGTACGGTGCCGTAACGCAGGCTGTAGAGCTGATTCAACCCGCAGGGTTCAAAACGCGATGGCATCAGGAACATGTCGGCGCCGCCCTCGATCTGATGGGCGAGGGCTTCATCGTAGCCGATGCGCACCCGGATTTTCCCCGCATGCTGCGCGGCAAACGCCTGTAGCACCTGTTCGTAGCGTGCCTCGCCACTGCCCAGCACGACGATCTGCACGCGGCGTTGCATCATTGCGGGCAGGGCAAGCATCACCTGGTCGATGCCTTTTTGTTCCACCAGTCGCCCAACCATTCCCACCAGCGGGATATCCGCTGTGATGGGTAAGCCGAATGTGCGTTGCAGGGCCTGTTTGTTCTCGGCCTTGGCAGACAGGCGATGTGGACTGTAACGGGCGGCGAGGTGCGGATCTTTGGCCGGGTCCCAGGTGCGCTCATCGATGCCATTAAGGATGCCCATCAGATCGGCGGCGCGGTAGCGCAACAAGCCGTCGAGGCCGTTGCCGAATGCCGGCGTCTGGATTTCGCTTGTATAGGTGGGGCTCACGCTGGTGAGCTTATCGGCATATACCAGGCCGCCTTTGATGAACGACAGCTGCCCATGGAATTCGAGGGCGTCGAAGGCCCACAAGGCCGGCGGCAGACCGAGACGCGCGAAGGTCGCGTGGGGGAACAGGCCTTGGTAGGCCAGGTTGTGGATGGTAAAGACGCTGGCGGGTCGCTGCACCTCCTGCGCCAACAATGCCGGTATCAGTCCCGTTTGCCAGTCGTGGCAGTGTACCACCTCGGGTTGCCAGTCCAGGGTGGTGCGTTTTTGGGAAAGGGCGACGGCCACGCGCGCCAGCAATGCGTAGCGTTCGGCGTTGTCATCCCAGGGACGGCCGTCGGCGTCGAGGTAGGGATTGCCCAAGCGGTTGAATGCCGGCGAATAATCCACCAGCCAGATCTTCACCTGCGTCCCGGGCAAGCGGCCGGCGAGCAGGATGACTTGGTCCAGGCTGCCGGGTATGCTGAGACTGGCCACGGGTTTCAATGTACCGGCGCGTTCCACGCAAACAGGATAGGCCGGCAGCAGTATGCGCACATCACAGCCGAGCTTGGTCAGTGCCTGTGGCAGGCTGCCGGCGACGTCGCCGAGCCCGCCGGTTTTAACCAGAGGATGAACTTCGCTGACGACAAATAGAACGCGGAGGGCCGGGGCCGATGTCGATGTGCGCTTGACGTTCAATGGGTATCCCTGGCGGATTCTTTTTACGGGTGTGATCAGCAGGCAATGGTACAGCTGCCTGTCACCGGCCCCGGCGTCATGCGTGAAGGAAGTGACACGCCAGTGCAAGCGTAACTTTTTTGATGGTAACAGACAATCCATTATAATGGAGGCGCATAGACGCCACAGCGTCCCACAGACTCGTGTATGCGCATGCAACGATACACGGGTATTATGTCCAGGTAGGCGGGATAACACTATGGAGAGCCAGTATGAAAAAACATCCGCCCACGCGTTTCGTCAGTCGACTGACACGCGACACCCTCGCACTTATCCTCGCCGGGGGGCGTGGATCGCGTTTAATGCATTTGACGGAATGGCGGGTAAAACCGGCCGTGCCGTTTGGCGGTAAATTCCGCATCATCGACTTTCCCTTGTCCAATTGTATTAATTCGGGAATACGCCGCATCGGTGTGCTCACGCAGTACAAGGCGCACTCCCTCATCCAGCATATCCAGAAAGGCTGGGGCTTTCTGCGCGGTGAGTTCGGCGAGTACGTGGAGCTGCTGCCGGCGCAGCAGCGTATCGAGACCTCCTGGTACGCCGGGACCGCGGATGCGGTCTACCAGAATCTGGACATCATACGCAGCCACGATCCGACTTACGTGTTGATACTGGCGGGCGATCACATCTACAAAATGGATTACGGCCCGATGATCGCCTCGCACCTGGAGCACCACGCCGACATGACGGTGGGTTGCATCGAGGTGCCGCTGGCCAGCGCCAGTGCCTTCGGCGTCATGGCCGTGGATCCTGATGGGCGGGTAGTCGATTTCCTGGAAAAACCGCAATACCCCGAGCCCATGCCGGGCCGCACGGACGTGGCCCTGGCGTCCATGGGTATTTACGTCTTCAATACCGAATTTCTATATGAACAGCTGATCAAGGACGCGGACACGCGCGGATCGAAACGGGATTTCGCCAAGGACATCATTCCCAACGCTATTCACCACTACCGTGTCAATGCCTATGCCTTCCGCGATGCGCAGACCGGCGCCCAGGCTTACTGGCGCGATGTCGGTACCGTGGACGCGTTCTGGGCTGCCAATATGGAGCTCATCGGGCTGACCCCGGAACTCAATCTGTATGACGAGGAGTGGCCCATCTGGACCTATCAGGAACAGCTGCCGCCGGCCAAGTTCGTGTTTGACGAGGCGGAGCGGCGCGGCATGGCGCTCGACTCCATGGTGTCCGGCGGCTGCATCATCTCTGGAGCGGTGGTGCGGCGTTCGCTGTTGTTTTCCAATGTGCGGGTGGAGGCGAACAGTTTATTGCAGGACGCGGTGGTGCTGCCGGATGTGCAGGTCGACGCCGGTTGCCGTCTGCAGCGTGTGGTGGTGGACAAGGGTTGCCGCATTCCGTCGGGAACGGTCATCGGCGAAGACCTGGCGAAGGACGCCGAGCGTTTTTACGTAACACCCGGCGGCATCGTCCTGGTCACCCCGGAGATGCTGGGACAGGAAATACACCATGTCCGGTAGTGCGCGTCTCAAGGTGGTGTTGTGCTGGCATATGCACCAGCCGCAGTACACCAACCTGCTCAGCCACGAGCATCTCCTGCCCTGGACCTACCTGCATGCCATCAAGGACTACGCGGACATGGCCGCGCACCTGGAGGCGGTGCCGGCGGCGCGCGCGGTGGTTAATTTTTCGCCGGTATTGCTGCAGCAGATCGATGCCTACGCCGCCGAGGTGCATGGATTTCTCACCAACGGTCTGGCGATCCACGACCCCTTGCTGGCGGCGCTGGCCAATCCGGCGTTGCCCGTCGGCCTCGAACAACGCGTGATCCTGCTCAAGGCCTGCCTGCGCGCCAATGAAAAACGCATGATAGACCGCTACCCCGCCTACCGCCGCCTTGCCGACATGGCCGCGTGGTTGATCAAGCATCAGGACGTCATGCCTTATATCGCCGATCAGTTTCTTGCCGACATGCTGGTGTGGTATCACCTGGCGTGGCTGGGCGAGGTGACGCAACGCAGTGATCTGCGCGTGCGCCGGCTGATCGCCAAGGGTAATCATTTCAACCTGCACGAGCGGCGCGAACTCCTGACAGTGATCGACGAACTGCTGTCCGGGCTGATCGGCCGCTATGCCAATCTGGCACGCACGCGACAGATCGAATTGTCGGTCACCCCTTACGCCCACCCGATACTGCCGTTGTTGTTTGATTTTCACAGCGCGCAACAGGCGCTGCCCGCGACAACCCTGCCGCATCTGCGCGCGTATCCGGGTGGCGCCGAGCGCGCGGCCTGGCAGGTACAAGCGGCGATCGACACCTTCGAACATTATTTTGGTTTTCGTCCCCAGGGTTGCTGGCCGGCGGAAGGCGCCGTCAGTGAACCGACGTTGCGGATATTGGAGAAATCCGGTTTTAGCTGGACCGCAAGCGGTGGTCAGGTGCTGATCAACAGCCTGGCCGCCATGCAGACGCCGGTCGCGACGCCCAGCGACCGGAGTCTGTACCGTGGGTACCGCCTGCCCGGGGCTGGCATGAGCTGTTTTTTTCGCGACGACGGCTTGTCGGATCAGATCGGTTTTACCTATTCCAACTGGCACGCGGACGACGCCGTGGCCAACCTGATCGTGCGACTGGAGGAGATCGCCGGGGTCTGCGCCGGTCAGGACGACAGTGTCGTCAGTATCATCATGGATGGAGAAAATGCCTGGGAGTATTACCCGGAGAATGCCTACCATTTTCTTGGCGCGTTGTATCAGCGCCTGCGTTCCCACCCGGCGCTGGAGCTCACCACCTACTCCGACTGCCTGGCGGGGCAGGGCGCTCATGCGGAGCTGACGAAACTGGTCGCCGGTAGCTGGGTCTACGGTAATCTTTCCACCTGGATCGGCGAGCCGGACAAAAACCGCGCGTGGGAAATGCTCGGCGACGCCAAGCTTGCCTTCGATGCCGCGCTGGCCAGTGGCCGCTGGCACGGCGAGGCGCAGGCGCGTGCCGAGCAACAACTGGCCATCTGCGAGGCATCGGACTGGTTCTGGTGGTTCGGTGACCTCAATCCCACCGCGACCGTGGAGGATTTCGATCGCCTCTACCGGCAACACCTGGCGAATCTTTATCAGCTGTGCGGGCAAGAGCCACCGCAATATCTTTCGCAGCCGTTCAGCCATGGCGGCGGCGCGCCGGCCATGGGCGGCGTGATGCGCCCCGGGCAGTCTGCTTGAGTCTCAGCGGCGTGCCTACCTGGGTCCACCGCAAGCGATGAGCCGTGATGAATAACCACTCCGACCCGCAAGCGCCGGCGCGCCGGCGCGCAGGCATCCTGCTGCATCCGACGTCGTTGCCGGGAGAGTCGCAGAACGGTGACCTGGGCGATGCGGCGTTTCGCTTCATCGATTTCCTGTCCGCCGCCGGCATGCGCGTGTGGCAGATGCTGCCCCTCGGGCCGACGCACGCCGATGGTTCGCCCTATCAATGCCGCTCGGTATACGCAGGCAGCCCGGCGTTGATCAGCCTGGCGCGGCTGCACCAGTGGGGCTGGCTTACGGCCGACGATGTGAGTCGGGCACACACCGACCCGGGCCTGCGACAGGCTTGTTTGCGCAACGCGCACCAGGGCTATCTGCGTGCGGCCACGCCGCAAGAGTCGACGACCTATACCCGGTTCCTGTCGCAGCACGCCCACTGGTTGGACGATTACGCCTTGTACCAGGCGCTGCAACAGGAACATGCCGGTGCGCCGTGGTGGAGTTGGCCGGCGGCGCTGCGCGATCGCGCACCCACCGCGCTAAACAAGGCGCGTGCGCGACTGGCGCCGGCGATGCAACAGGTGCGTTTCGAGCAGTATGTATTTTTCCGCCAGTGGCGCGATCTGCGCGACCATGCTACTGCGCAAGGCTTATGGCTGTTCGGTGACATGCCTATCTTCGTCGCCCACGACAGTGCCGACGTGTGGGCGCAACGCGACTATTTTCTCCTCGACCCGCAGGGTCAGCCGACGGTGGTGGCGGGTGTACCGCCGGATTATTTTTCCGCCACCGGCCAACGCTGGGGCAACCCGTTGTACCACTGGCAACGCATGCAGGCCGATGGGTTTCGCTGGTGGCTGACCCGCGCGGGCACGCAGTTGGAGTTGTTCGACCTGCTGCGCATCGATCACTTTCGCGGCTTCGAGGCCTATTGGGAGATACCGGTGGCGGAAACCACCGCGGTCCACGGGCGCTGGGTAACCGCGCCGGGCGATGCCTTGTTCCAGGTACTGCAGTCCCATTTCGATCCGCTACCGCTGGTGGCGGAGGATCTCGGCGTCATCACCCGCGAGGTGACGGCCTTGCGCGAACGTTACGCCCTGCCGGGCATGCGCATACTGCAGTTTGCCTTCGACGGCGGCGCGGACAATCCCTATCCGCCGCATCGCCACGAGCGTAATAGTGTGGTGTACACCGGTACCCACGACAACGACACTACTCTGTCCTGGTTTGAAGGCCTGCCGCCGGAGCAACAACACCGGGTACGCGATTACCTGGGCTTCCCAGCGGAACCCATGCCGTGGCCGCTGATCCGCGCGGC
>JAYUBZ010000014.1:0-9357 GCA_043740595.1 Gammaproteobacteria bacterium | reverse complement strand
CATCGGCACCGCGTTGGCGGTGCTCGTGTTGTTTGCCTTTCTGCGAAATTTAAAAATCACCTTGATCGCCGCCGTGGTGGTGCCGACGGTACTGGCGGCGACCGTAGTGCTGCTGTATGCGCTGGATATGAGTTTCAACATCATGACCCTGGGCGGCATGGCGGCAGCGGTGGGGCTGATCATCGACGACGCCATCGTAATGATCGAACACATTATGCGACGCCTGCGCGGCGCGCCCGCGGATCACCATGGCCGGGTGATGGCGGCGGCCATGGAGTTTATCCGGCCCCTGGCCGGCTCGTCCGCGTCCACCATTATTATTTTTGTACCCCTGGCCTTTCTCACCGGCGTGACCGGGGCGTTTTTCAAGGCGCTGTCCCTGACCATGGCGGCGAGCTTGATCATCTCCTTCTTCGTCACCTGGCTGGCCGTGCCGCTGCTGGCGGATCATTTTCTCAACGAGAACGACGCCAATCAAAAAGAAGGCGGCGCGCTGACCGCGTGGATGCACAGCCGTTACGCGACCCTGATGACGCGCATACTGGCGCGACCGGTGCTGGTCCTCCTGTTTGTGCTACCCCTGCTGGGGATCGGCCTGCTGGCCTTCAATCAGGTCGGTTCGGGTTTCATGCCCGCCATGGACGAGGGTGGGTTCATTTTGGATTACCGCGCCGAACCGGGCACCTCGCTCACGGAAACCGACCGGCTGCTGCAGCAGGTCGAGACCATCATCAAGGCCAACCCCTACGTGGATACCTACTCGCGCCGCACCGGCACACAGTTGGGCGGAGGACTGACCGAGGCCAACGAGGGTGACTTCTTTATACGACTCAAGTCCGGTGGGCGCCCGCCCATCGAGGCCGTGATGGACGACATCCGCACGCGCGTCGAGAACCAAGTGCCCGGTCTCAAGATCGAGCTGGCGCAATTGATGGAGGACGTCATCGGTGACCTCACCTCGGTGCCGCAGCCCATCGAGATAAAACTGTTCTCCGATAATCCACAGGAACTGCAGGCCACGGCAAAAAACGTGGTGGAAAAGATCAACGGGATACCCGGCGTCGTGGACACGCGCAACGGCATCAACCCCGCCGGCGACGCACTGGAAATCCACGTGGATCGGGTGAAGGCGGCGCTGGAGGGCATGAACCCGGACAACATCACGCAGATACTCAGTGGCTACCTGACCGGTGTGGTCACCACGCAGATGCAAAGCGGGCCGAAGCTGGTGGGTGTGCGGGTATGGACACCGCGCGACCAGCGCGCCATCGTGCCGGACATGGGCAAGCTGTTGATCCGCGCGCCCGATGGCCATGTGTTTCCCCTGAAACGGGTGGCGCAGATCGTTGCGGTCAGCGGCCAGCCGCAGATCAAGCGCGAGAATCTCAAGCGCATGCTGGCGGTGACCGGCCGCATCAGCGGACGCTCGATGGGGCCGGTGATCGCCGACATCCAGAAAGTGATGGCGACACCGAACCTGCTGCCCAAGGGCATGTATTACCAACTCGGCGGCCTCTACAAACAGCAGCAAATCGCCTTTCAAGGTTTGATGGCGGTATTCGCCGCCGCCATCGGCTTGGTGTTTCTGCTGCTGCTGTTCCTGTATGAGAGTTTCCGCATGGCCTTGGCGATACTGGCGATACCGCTGCTGGCCGTGTCCTCGGTATTTATCGGTCTGTGGCTGGCGGGCATCGAACTCAATATCTCGGCGATGATGGGCATGACCATGATTATCGGTATCGTCACCGAGGTCGCTATTTTCTACTTTTCCGAGTACCGCGAGTTGATCGGGGACATGTCATTTCAGCAGGCCCTGATCAACGCCGGCAGGAACCGGATGCGGCCCATCGCCATGACCACGTTCGCCGCCATTCTCACCCTGCTGCCCCTGGCCTTCGCCATCGGACAAGGCTCCGCCATGCAACAGCCGCTGGCGGTGGCCATCATCTCAGGATTGATAGTGCAACTGCCGCTGGTGCTGGTCGTTATGCCGGTGCTGTACAGCCTGCTGGAACGAAACCCGCGCGTGGCCGGTAAGGCATAACGAACGCAGCCGTTCACCGACCAACCCTAACGATGGACTAATTCTCGCCGTGTAGAGTGATCAATAAGGTCGGTAGAGAACACCAACCTGATCTCAATCAACTTCACAGGAGTAACATCATGCAAAACAAAACATCGCTTCTTTTAGGTGTCATCGCCCTGGCCACCCTGGTCGCTTCGCCGATATTTGCTGACACGCATGTCACCAATAATCACGAAAGTTCGGTCAAGACCAAAATCACCATGGAACAGGCCAGAATAATCGCCCTCAAGGCCTTTCCAGGTAAAATCGCCGATGAAGAACTGGAAAAGGAGAAAGGCGGGAGCGGTCTGCGTTATTCTTTCGATATTAAGAAGGACAAGGTCACGCAAGAGGTGGGCGTAGACGCCGAAACCGGCAAGGTGCTGGAAAACCATCGGGAAGGACCTCATCCGGACTGATCTCCCGTCCGGGCGAGATCATCTCCATGCGACGACTGCTGTATGCCGGTATATACGGTCGGCGCATGACCCGGACAACCCCTGGAAGAACATACATTATGAACAACTCCCTGCAACAACGATTGTCGGTCTGGCTGAGCGCTGCCATCGTCGCCATGGGTTTTCTGGCCGCCGGTTTTTCCTTCCGCTTCGCCTACGAGGAGGCGCAGGAGTTTCAAGACAGCTCGTTACGCCAGATCGCCTCGCTGGTGGATGCCAGTCGCCTACCTCTGCACAGACAACGTTCGATAGTGTCCACAGACAACGAACCGGACGAACGCATCATCTTTCAACGACTTTCGGCCATAGACCAACTCAACCCGGAACGCGTCGCTGTGCCGGCAGACCTGACAGTGGGTTTTCATACCATAGACATTGGCGCCACCCGCTGGCGCCTATACGTGCGGGCATTGAAATCCGGCGAACACATCGTTGTCGGCCAGGCGACGCAGATGCGTGACGAGGCCGCACGCGATAGCGCTCTGCGAACGTTGCTGCCCCTGCTCGGATTGATCCCCCTGTTGGTGCTCCTCGCGCGACGCCTGGTCAGCGCCAGCCTGGCGCCGGTACGCGCCCTTGCGCAAGTGGTCGACGCCCAGCCGGAGGATCGCCCGGCCCCGTTATCCACCACCCAGGTGCCGGATGAAATTGCCCCCTTCGTGCAATCCATCAATCAACTGCTTGAACGGATCAACCGGCTGATGGGGCAGCAGCGACGCTTTATCGCCGATGCGGCCCATGAACTCAGAAGCCCGCTCACCGCATTGTCAGTACAAGCGCAGAATCTACGGCACGCAGACTCTCTGGAAACCGCACGCGAGCGCATCGTTCCACTGCTGGCGGGCATCGAACGGGCACAACACCTGACCGAGCAACTGCTGAGCCTGGCCAGGACACAAGCGGGCTCCAGCAACGATGTGGATGTCAACCTATCGGCAATGGCGCGCGAACTGATTGCGCAATACCTGCCCCTGGCGGAAGCCAGGGGCATCGACTTGGGTCTCGAGGAGATGGCACAGCTGTCGGTGCGGGCCGCGTCGGAGAACCTCTGGCTGATCGTGAAGAATGCCCTGGAAAATGCCTTGAAATATTCCCCCGAAGGCGGTGAGACGACTATCCGCCTTAGCGCGCAGGAGGACGACGCCGTTATTGAAATCATCGACAACGGTCCCGGTATTCCAACCCCCGACCTGGTTCGCGTGTTCGACCCGTTCTATCGGATACCGGGCACTGCAGGCGAGGGCAACGGTCTCGGGCTGTGCATCGCCCAGGAGGCCGCGATGCGTCTGGGTGGGGTCGTCAGTCTGCACGCGCGTCCACACGGGAACGGCCTGATCTTCCGCTATCGGCAAAAACGCCAACGATGATCGCCACGTTCATCGCAACCTATGGTTATCTCGCTGTCTTCATCGGCACGCTGCTCGAAGGCGAGACCGTCCTGATTGCGGCCGGCTTCGCGGCCCATCGCGGCCTGCTCGACTGGCCGCTCGTGGTGCTGGTGGCCATGGCGGGCGGCACCCTGGGCGACCAGCTGATGTTTCTGCTGGGACGCTGGAAAGGCAACGCATTGATTGAACGCTACCCGGCGCTTGCGCGCCATAAACCACACATTAGTGATCTACTGACGCGGCACAACACCATTTTTATACTGAGCGTCCGATTTCTCTACGGGCTGCGGATCGCCGGCCCGTTGATACTGGGATCGTTCCGTGTCCCCGTGCTTCGCTTCGCCGTACTCAACATCATAGGCGCCGCGCTCTGGGCCACCCTGGTCGCCGGGGCCGGATACACATTCGGCGTCGCCATCACTTCCCTGATTGCCGACATAAAGAAGCTTGAAATCATCGTGCTGATCGCCATTCCTGTCGTCGGTGTCCTCCTCTGGCTGTGGCGAAGATTTTTCACACAGACAGCGTAGCGTTAAAACCGGCACTGCCCCGCTGCATGGCCTTTGCCTACCGATCGCCACAAACCACCAATCCTCGCCCGAGGACCCCTCTGACCAGCCAGGACGATAGCTGTTTGAGTGCTCGCTTGGAACGGATTTTGCATTGAATTTGCATTAATCGACCTGACCATTTATTGAAATTCTTTTCATTCCCGTTGCACTTTTCTTGTGCGCAACGTGTCGAACGTTAAGCCAAATTTGGCGGGGAAGACCTATGGAATGCGCGAATCCGATGCGTTGCAGAACAGCCGGTACTCGCGCGCGTCTCTCTGCGATCTTATTCCGCGAGCGGCCGTCACCGCCGCATCGACGCATGCATGGATCCCGGGGCAACAAGCGGGACGGGCCATTAACCACCGTTCTTCCCTCCGCACACGCCACTCTCGATCTATACTTGGAGAAATAGATGAGTTTTTTCAACCAACCGCTACAGCATGTCGTAAAAATAGCGGTGCTTTCGGCTCAAGAAATCTGCTGCGCGGCCGATGCACTACGTACCACCATCATCGAATTGGGTGATAGCATGCGCCACGGTCATACTGCCCTGCCACTCCTCCTGCTACCCATATTGTTTGGCTGTAGCACTGCACAAATCAGCGAACCAGAGGTCACCGCCGTGCCGGTGGCGCACACACGGCAGATCGACCGGCAGGATGCCCGTGGACGCAGCGCCTTGAGCCATGCGGTGAGCGCACGCGACTTGGCCATGGTGCGCGATCTCATCGCCCGCGGTGCATCGGTGAATGCCGCCGACAAAACAGGCATGAGCCCGCTCATGGTTGCCATACGCGTCGGCAACCGGGCCATGGTGCAGTTGCTGCTGGATAACGGCGCCGCTGTGCGCGCCCGCACCGACATCGGCCATACCCCTTTGATGATAGCCGCGGCGCACGGACGCAACGAGATTGCCGCCATGCTCATCAGCAGCGGCGCCGACATCAACGCACGCTCGGACGAAAACGATACCGCACTCATCCTGGCGGCCATGTACAACCGCACCGAGACCGCGCGACTGCTCATCGCCTATGGCGCCAACGTCAATGCGCACGAGATGAATGGCATCACAGCCTTGATGATGGCGGCGGACGGCGGCGATCTGGCACTGGTGAAGATATTGCTTGCACGCGGGGCGGAGGTGAATATCACCACCATCGGCGGAGAATCCGCCCTGCAGCTGGCAGCGGATAAGGGCTACAAGTCCATCGTACAACTGCTGCAAAGTTCTGGCGCTGCGGCGCTGCACGATGACCAACCCACCCAGGTCCTCACCTGAGTACAGCGTTCAGCCGGCAGCGTCATCCTCCTGGGAGGGGAAGCCGTCGGCATACTTGCTGATCCATTCGAGCGCCGCCTCCTGGCTGGTCAGGTGCCGGCCCTCGCTCTTGTGCAGCGTTTTTTTATAGTGTTCGATATGACATATCTGCTCGACCATGCGCGCACGAAACAGATCCACCTCGTCGAGAAACTCCACGCCGACGATGAAATGTCCATCGCTCCCGTGACACCACACCACCTTGCCGACGGCCTCGAAGACAGGACTGACCAGGGTGATGCGCATGCGCACGACTTCTCCCTGCGGGTATAACTGACTGGCGCTGAAGGACAGGCCGCCATGGCTGATATTGTGCAGGGGGCGCGTGTCGCCGGCGTCGATCTGCGCCGGCAGGATGTCGATGGGGATGTCGGAGGGATGGCGCAGGTAATTGCGGGAGATCGTCACGCTGCAAGTCCTCCGCCGCTCAATGTTGGTCTGCGGCCGCGGCAAAGCGCCGCACGATCCCACCGGCCGGCTCGATGGAGTCGATGGCGGCGACGCTTTTACCCGCCTGCCAGTAATCCTTTTCGCCGGACTCATCCAGCGACGCGCGCCGCAGCTGCCAGAGGGAACGCAGGGCATACAGCGTGCGCATCCAATGTTTGGTGCGCCGGCCGCGCAGTATCCAGCGCGCCAGCGGTCCGGCATGCAGGCCCATGCGCCGCACCGTGGGTGTATTGATCAGCGACACCGGCACACCCGTAATACGCTCGCTCAACACGATATCCTGCTCCTCGGCGCCGACTATCGCCAGCTTGTAGGCCTCACTCACGCGGCACTCCTGCGTGGCGATGAAGCGCGTGCCCATCTGCACGCCGGCGTAACCGAGGCGCAGGGCCGCAACAAATTCCACCTCGCTGCCGATGCCACCGGCGCAGATCAACGGCAATCCGTAGCCCGCCAACTCCGTATGCAATTGTTGCGCCGACTTTGTCCCGGCATGGCCGCCAGCGCGGTTATTGACGGCGATGAGCCCGTCCACGCCACACTCCACGCCTTTGTCCGCCCATTTGCGTTCCGTCACATCGTGATACACCAGCCCGCCGACGGCATGCACCCGTTGCACTACCCAATCGGGCTTGCCCAGTGAGGTGACGATAAAACGCACACCCTCCTCCAGGGCGATGTCCAACCAGCGCGTCATTTTATCCTGATAGGATTTCGTGGATTTTTCTATCAGCACGTTCATGCCCACGGGTTTGGGCGTGAGGCTGCGTATCAGGCGCAGTCCCGCGCGCAAGTCGTGCCCGTAAACATAGGTCATGGAAATGGGTTGAATGATGCCCATGCCGCCGGCGGCGGATACCGCCGCCACCAGCTCGGGGTTGCTGCAGGGATACATAGCGCCGCAGAGTATCGGCACTGCGATGCCCGTCTGACGGGTGAGCGCCGTCTCCAGCAATCCACGCGTAGCGTTAGTCATACCGGCCCCAGACGCCAGCACACCGTAGCGCGCGCCACGATCTCGTCATCGGCGTCGCGGATTTCGGCGTACACCAGGAATTCCTGCTCGGTGTCGCCCGCCTCGGGCACCTCGCAACGACTCTCCGCCATCAACGGTCCACGCGCCTTCTTCATATATTCCATGGAAAGCCGCAGCACGATGCCGCGGGTGCGCGGCGACAGGCCGGTCAAAACCGCGAGGCCGCTGGTGACCTCGCCCAGATTCGCCAGGGCGATGGCGTGCACCGAGTTGAGATGGTTGCGCACCCGTCGGCGGTCATGCAGGCGCACGCGCACGTAGCCGGGCCGCAATTCGCATACCTGGGCCCGGATGGTTCCGGTGTAGGGAACGAACCAGCCGAGCAGCCGACTGAACAACCAGCGACCACCCGGCAGGGGTGCCAGCCGTTGCCATAGTCGCAACAGCATTGTTCCCGGCGAGGAGCGCGAGGCCGCCATCAGCAGTGGGGCGTGAACGGAGTCATGGGGGGCAAGGGTATAGTATTCTGCACGGCGCGCAAAGGCCATGGCCGGACGGCGCCCAGGACGTCATGGGATGCCTAAGGAAGCTCTGATTAAGTCCCCACGGTCATTTCGACCGAAGGGAGAAATCCAGTAACGCCATGATGACGCTGAACTATCTCAATGTCAGATTTCTCGCTGCGCTCGAAATGACAACTTGTTCAGGGCTTCCTTAAATAAATAAAGAAGAGGACTGCCATGTTGAAGTCGATACGCCTGGAACACCCGCGGTATGAGCGGTTCGCTACCGCCGCGCTGTTCATTGCCCAGTATGCCGGCATCAATGTGCGTCGCGTTCTGCAATCGCTGCGGCCTAAGGTGCGCTATGGCCGCCGTGTGGGCGGATAGTCCTTTCCCGATAACAGGCTGACGGCGATAGGGTATACTTCGCTATTCCAGGCTATTTTCGCTGATATACCCAGGAAAATGTTGCTAACGACGGCATTATAGCCGGGTTTCACGACTTAACTTGTGTGCTATTTCCTCAGCCCACCCCGCCCGCAGGACTCAAATCGCGCAGTAAAGTCAACGCCTTGACCAAATCGGGCAAAAAAACGATTATACGCGGCTCGAAATAACAATCGGACATCGACCTCGGACAGTTTTTGCTGACGGAGCACCCCCGTCCCGAACCCCCGTATTCCAGCCCCACGTTAGGGAGATCCATGAAAGCCGTTGACCAGAAACGCCTGTTGCGCGAGATGATATTTTTTCGGCGCTTCGAAGAACGTTGCTTCGAAGCCTATATGGAACACAAGATCGGCGGATTCCTCCATCTGTATTCCGGCCAGGAGGCCGTGGCCACCGGTGTATTGGAAATGGCCCGGCCCGGCCACGATTATGTGATCACCGGCTATCGCGACCATGTGCACGCGCTCAAGGCCGGCGCGCCGGCGCGCGAGGTCATGGCGGAACTCTACGGCAAGGAAACCGGCTCGTCCCGCGGACGCGGCGGCTCCATGCATATCTTCGATCCCACGGCCAACTTTATGGGCGGTTATGCCCTCGTCGGCCAGCCCTTCCCCCTGGCCGCCGGTCTGGCGCTTGCGTGCAAACACAAGAAGACCGATCAGATCGCCATCTGCTTCCTCGGCGACGGCGCCAACAACCAGGGCACCTTCCATGAAACCATGAACATGGCCTCGGTGTGGAAGCTGCCGGTGCTGTTCGTGTGCGAGAACAATCAGTACGCCATCGGCACGCGCATCGATCGCTCCACGGCGGTGGTGGATCAGTACAAGCGCATGTGCGGCTACAACATCCCCGCGAGCCAGCACGACGGTCAGGACATCGAGGTGGTGATGGAGGCGGCGAAGAAGGCGGTGGATCACGTGCGCAGCGGCAAGGGTCCGTATTTCATCGAGTTCATGACCTACCGTTCGCGCGGCCATTCCATGTCGGACAAGACCGCCGCCTACCGCACCAAGGAAGAGGAAAAGAAATGGGCCGAGCGCGATCCGCTGCGCATCTACAGCGAAAAGCTGATGAAGGCCGGCGTGCTCAAGGAGGCCGATCTCAAGGCCATGGAAAAGGAAATCGACAACGAGATCGAAAACGACGTCATCAAGTTCTCCGAGGAGAGTCCGGATCCGCGCGTCGAGGATCT
>JAYUBZ010000013.1:0-7495 GCA_043740595.1 Gammaproteobacteria bacterium | reverse complement strand
GAAGCTCGCCAAGCTTGTCCCTGCCCGCTACGCCAGGACCGAAGAGAGCAGCGGATTCATAAAGTCCATAGGACCGTTCAAGTACGTGTCCGCCACACCGGCGGCGGCGAAATGACGGACATGGGCGCGGCGCGCCACGCTCACCGGCAACCTGCCCCTGTAGAGGTGCAGCTTGTTGTCGCTGGCATGCTGCGCGTTGGCGGCGCACGCCAGACGCAATAGATCAGGTTGCCCGTTGCCATCATCGGGCGGGCGGGTAATGTGGCTGCGGGATGTGCGTTGACAGCCGATGGGTTTAAAGCTATTTCGTAGTTAATGTCCACGCATAATGGACACAGAGGTTAGTGACAGCATGCCGCTACCGATGTCATGACAGGACGACAGGTGTTTTAAAAGGAAACTATGGACAAACGTAACCATTGCACTTGCGCCTCGTCCACCGGTCTTGGGCTGGTGCTGGTGTTTGTCATCGCGCTGGCCGGCTGTGCCGTTAGTCAGCCCAAAGACGATGCTCATCGGGACATCGTAACGCCGGACAAAACGGAACAAGTCGACTCGAAAGTACGTGACGATTTTGACGAGGCAATGAAATCCCTGGAGGCCGGGAATCTCGACAAAGGGATAGCACAGCTCAACCATCTCACGCAACGCGCAAAAACCAACACAGCCCCCTACATCAACCTGGCCATCGCTTACCAGAAGCAGGGAAATCTAGTGGCGGCAGAGGAGAATCTGAAAAAGGCCCTGGCCATCAACCCGGATCATCCTGTCGCCAACAACGAATATGGCCTGCTCTATCGCAGGACCGGCAGGTTCGCTGAAGCAAAAAAGGCCTACGAAAGGACCCTGGAGATATTCCCGCTTTTTCTGCCCGCCAGAAAAAACTTGGCTATACTCTGTGACTTATACCTGAGAGATCTGGAATGTGCACTGAAGAACTATCAGCTATACAGTCAGGCCGTGCCGGATGACAAGGCAGTGGGAATCTGGATCGCCGATTTACAGAAGAGATTGGGACGCTAGCCGTCCACCGAAATGATGCTGCCGAAGCCGGTCTTGAGCGACTCCATTAATGCAATAGCACTGCCGACACCATGCGTCGACATTAAGCTATGGTTGACTAGCGCTATCCGCCATGCCCTTAGGAGGTCTGATGATTATGATTAAGAATTTTGCCTGTGCCGTCGTGCTCCTGTTACTAGCTGCATCGGTCTTCGCACAGGGCAAGAATGACGAAGGCAAGAAGGCAGGCACTGAGGCCAAGGCGGTGTCGGGCATGTCGATAGTGGGCAACAACGAGGTGCCGAAGTCGCTTTATATCGTCCCGTGGAAGGGCTCGGACCTCGGCGCGGAAGCCAGCCTGAAATCGTCGCTTCTGGACGACAGTACCGCGCCAGTGGATAAAGAGGTGTTTATGCGTGCGCTGGATTACTACGATCTCAGCAACGCCAATTGACCGCAATAACAACGTTTGATGAGGGCTGAATAATGGGATTTCTCACTAACATCATAAAGTTCATTTCCGACGGCGGCATCTGGATGTGGCCGATCATGACAGCCGGTGCGGTCGGCATCGCAATCTTTTTCGAACGCTACTGGCTGCTCTCCTCGATCACCAGACTGAACAAGAAGGCGTGGGATGAATTGCATCCCGTGCTGGTTGCCGGTGACTTTGACAAAGCAAGACAAATTGCGGAGGGAGACAAATCGACCATCAGCAAACTGCTGAGCCTGGGGCTGGCCGTGCAGGGCGCAGCGCGGCGGCGTGATGACATCGAGATCGGCATGGAAGAGGGGATGATGGAGATCATCCCGCAACTGGAAATGCGCACTCAATATATTTCGCTCCTGGCAAACATCTCCACCCTGTTAGGCCTTCTTGGAACGGTTATGGGCCTGATCGCGGCATTCACGGCCGTGGCCCACGCGGCTCCAGCAGAGAAAGCGGACTTGCTCGCCGCCGCCATTTCGGTCGGCATGAACTGCACGGCCTTCGGCCTGATTTTCGGCATACCGCTGATGATCCTTCACTCATACATCCTTTCGATGACGGCCAGGGTCGTCACCAGCCTGGAAATGGCGTCCGTCAAGACGATTAACATCATCATCGCTTCGTCGAAGCGCATCAGCAAGGCGGCGGCGTAACAAGACATGCGGACCTTGAGGCTGCGTCAAAAACACAAGGGCAAGGGCGAGGTCAGGGAACTCGAACTCTCCACCTTTCTGAACGTGCTGGTGGTACTGATATCGTTTCTGCTCGTCACCGCCGTATTCTCGCGACTCGCCATCCTGGAGCTTAAACTGCCGACCGCGGCAGCGGGCGGCGAGGCAGCGGCTACGCCGCCTGTTATCATCGAGGTGATGGTTCGCAAGCAGGGGCTTGAAATCGGAGACGGCAGACGAATCGTCGCGACCATACCGAAGTCCGGGGATCAGTATGACCTCGCCAAGTTGTCGCAGTATCTGCAGAACCTGAAGAACCAGTACAGCGACAAAACGGACGCGACGCTTCTGGCCGAACCGAATATCTCCTACGACGACGTGGTTCGCGTGATGGATGTGGTCAAGGTCGCCCGGATCATACGCACAGGTCCAGACGGCAAGGAGCAGCGGCAACTGATCCCGCTGTTCACGGATGTATCAATTGGTGATGCGCCATGAATATGAGCAGGCGCATGCGGCGCATGGGGCGGTTCAGGCGCATGGACAATAAGGTGGCCGCGCTGAGCCTGGTGGCCTTGATAGACATGTTCACCAACCTGGTGTTCTTCCTGTTGGTCGCCCAGGGGGTGACGGTTATCGATGCGCCGCGCCAGGAGGTCAGGCTCCCGGACTCGTACGTCGAGGAGATGCCGCGCCCCACCGTCGTGATAATGGTCAGCGACAAATGGGTACTGGTGGAGGGCGTACAGCTGGCGACGGTGGATGAGATTCTCGCGACAAAAGAAGACTCGGTTGCGGCGATCAGGGACCGGCTGGTGCAGATCAAAAGGAAGGTGATCGGCCTCACCGAGCAGACGAATGCGCAGAGCGACGAAGTAACGATCCTCGCCGACAAGGAGCTGCCATTCAAAGTCATAAAGAAGCTGATGTCGACCTGCGCGAGCGCCGGTTATGGCAAGATATCGCTTGCTGTAAACCAGAAGACTCTCTAGGTCTAGCGAACCGCCGTGACTCAAACCATTTCCAGCGAACAAAAAGACCTCCATTTGCGCATGCAGCAAGTGCGTGAACGCGTGGAACAAGCGCGTGCAGAAATCGCGGGCCTCGAAGGCAAGCGCAAGAAGCTCGATGCCAAGCTTTCCGGGCTGTCCGAACAGCGCCAGCAATATGAGTTGTTGGATCAGGCCTGTGAGTCGCTCGAAAAGCTCGACCAAATGGGCGCGGCACATCTGTTCTGGGGTGATAAAAAGCTGCCCAAGGACATCACCGATCAGGCCGTGCATGCGCGCGCCGCCGCGACGGCATTCGTACAGAAAGTTCGGGATATTGAGCAGGAAAGAGCAGCGCTGACGGATCGCATCCGCGAGGAAGAGTGGAAGCTTCTCGAGTTCACGGAAGAGATTGTCGATCTGCAGGAGGAGGAAGAAGCCACCGCGAGCGAATTCGTGGTGGTCCGCGAATTGGCGGACGTGCCCTATCGTCCTATGGTTATGCCATGGCAGGATCAGGCCGAGGATAAACGGCGCTTTCGCAAGACATTGTCCATCGCGCTGTTGGTGGTGTTGTGCCTCGCCATTATGACGAAGTTATGGGTATTTCCAACTCGCCAGGAACAGGAAATTGCGGAGATCCCGAAGCAGCTGGTGCGCCTGGTGCAGACGGAGCGCCCCAAGCCGCCGCCGGTGGAAAAACAACTGGAGCAGAAGGCGTCGGAGACGTCAAAAGACGCCGCGAAAGGAATGACCGCCGAAAAGCAGAAGGCGCACGCCAAGGCGATGAAGTCAGGGGTCCTGGCCTTCAAGGAGGGATTCTCGGACCTCATGCAGGATTCGGCTTCGCTCAAGCTCGGTGCGGACGCCCACATCACGACGAACGGGCAAATGGCGGCCGGGCCCGGCATCGGGTCGCGCTCGCTGGTGGTGGCCCAGGGCCAGAATGGAGGCAGTGGCGGTATTAATACGGCGGCCCTCAGTCGGGGCGTGGGCGTGGGTGGTGGTGGCGGTGGCAACGGCATTGGCGGCGTGGGCTTCTCGCGCGTGCAGAGCGCCGTGGGTACGGCGGCGGGTGAGGATCGTCCGCTCAGCTCGGGTGCGGGCCCCTCGCGCACCGACGAGGAGATACAGATTGTCTTCGATCGTTACAAGGCCACGCTCTACCGCATCTACAACCGTGAGTTGCGCAGCGATCCGACGCTGCGCGGGAAGATGATCCTGCGCATCACCATCGAGCCCAACGGGGAGGTGTCCGCCTGCCGGATCGAATCCACGACCATGGCGTCCGCGACGCTGTCGACGGAAATCGTCGAGCGTGTGAAGAAGTTCAACTTTGGCGTGAAAGACGGCGTTCCGAAGATTACCATTCTCTATCCCATCGACTTCCTGCCGGCATCGAGTTAAGCGTCGAATCCACCGCGGTGCCGCCGTATTGCAGGGTGGGCATCGCCCACCGTGCGGGGCGTCGATCATCTTCGCTGGTGGGCAATGCCCACCCTACGAACTTCCTGCCGGCGGCGAGGCGTAGGGTGGATTATGCCCAGTGGGCACGCGAGGCGCGATTGCGCCGAATCCACCGCGGTGCTGCAAGGAGGACAAGGTCCTGGGTGGATGCCCTGCGCCCGTGCGCCCTCTGGGCATACTCCGTTATGTCGGCAAGATCTTGGTGGATTCGCTGCGCTCGTGTGCCCTCTGGGCATAATCCACCCTACGAAAATTGCCTACAAAGCAGCCTCGGGCGTAGCGTGTCTCCTGGCGTCAGGCGCTTTCCTCGCGCAACCACTGCGCCGCGCGCGCGGCGAAATAGGTCAGTATCCCATCCGCCCCGGCACGCTTGAAGGCCAGCAGGGACTCCATCACCACGGCGCGTTCGTTCAGCCAGCCATTCTGCACGGCGGCCATGAGCATGGCGTATTCACCGCTCACCTGATAGACAAAGGTCGGCGCGCCGAACTCGTCTTTCACCCGGCGCAGTATATCCAGGTACGGCATGCCGGGTTTGACCATCACCATGTCGGCGCCCTCCTGCAGATCGAGGGCGACCTCCTTCAAGGCTTCATCGGAATTGGCGCAGTCCATCTGGTAACTGTATTTGTTGCCGCTGCCAAGATTGGCGGCGGAGCCGACGGCATCGCGGAACGGGCCATAGAAACTCGATGCATATTTCGCCGAGTAGGCCAGGATGCGTGTGTGGATGTGGCCCTGCTCTTCCAGGGCGGATCTTATCGCACCGATGCGCCCATCCATCATGTCCGACGGCGCCACCACGTCGGCACCGGCGGCGGCGTGCGACAATGCCTGCTTCACGAGTACCGCCACGGTCTCATCGTTCAGCACATAACCGCTACTGTCGATCAAGCCGTCCTGGCCATGGGAGGTAAACGGGTCCAGGGCCACATCGGTGATCACGCCCAGTTGCGGCAGCTTTTTTTTCAGCTCGCGTACCGCGCGCGGTACCAGGCCGTCGGGGTTCCACGCCTCCTCGGCGCCATCGGACTTGTGCGCAGCGCCCACCACGGGAAACAGCGCGATCGCCGGTATGCCGAGATCGGCCCAGGCCGCTGCCTGCGTGAGCAGCACATCCAGAGACAGGCGATTGACGCCTGGCATGGATGCAACCGCCTCGATTTTGTTTTTACCCTCGACGACAAACACCGGCTGGATGAGATCGTCCACCGAGAGCCGGTTTTCGCGCATCAAGCGGCGGCTGAAATCATCCCGCCGCATACGCCGCGGTCGGGTGCGTGGGTATCCGTTACTGCAGTGGTTGTGGCTCACCGTACGCTCCGTCGTGAGACAAAAAGGCCCGGATATACCGGGCCCGATGAAGGTTACAACCTACCACTTACTTCTTTTTCTTGGCTTTCTTTGCGGCCGGCTTCTTCTTCGACGCGGATTTTTTGACGGCCTTTTTCTTCGGTGCTGCCTTCTTCTTGGCAGCGGCCTTTTTCTTTACCGCCGGTTTCTTCTTGGCGACGGCCTTTTTCTTCGGAGCCGGCTTCTTCTTGGCAGCGGCCTTTTTCTTTACCGCCGGTTTCTTCTTGGCGACGGGCTTGGCTGGCGCCGGTTTGGCAGGCGCCGCGGCCTTGGGCTTGGCAGCGGATTTGCCCGCCGGCGCTGCCTTGGTCGTCACGGGCGGCAGGGTAACGCCCGCCAGGGGACGCATCTGCGCGTCGATGATATCGGAGACGGTCTTGAAGATGTCATTCACGCCGCCGACACCCTTGGCCGTACGCAACTTGCCCTGGGCCTTGAAGTAGGAAACCAACGGTGCGGTCTGCTCTTCGTAGACCTTGAGGCGGTTGCGCACAGTGCCTTCGTTGTCGTCCGAACGGTGCTGCAGCATGCCGTTGCACTTGTCGCATTTGCCGGCGACCTTGGGAATCGAGTAGTAGATATTATAGATAGCGCCGCAGGTGCCGCAGGTGCGGCGGCCGGTGATGCGCTTCATCAGCACCTCGGTATCCACGTCCACCAGCAAGGCCAGCTGCAACGGCTGACCGACCCGCGCCAGCATGGCGTCCAGGGCCTGGGCCTGGGGAATATTACGCGGGAACCCATCGAGAATGAATCCAGATTTGGAGTCGGGCTTGGACAGGCGCTCCTGGATCATGCCCAGGACCACGTCGTCGGACACCAACTGGCCTGCATCCATGGCGGATTTGGCCTTCTTTCCCAACTCACTACCGGCCGCGACGGCCGCCCGGAGCAGGTCCCCCGTGGAGATTTGGGGTATTTTATACTTTTCAACCAACAACTTAGCCTGCGTTCCTTTGCCGGAACCGGGCGCTCCCAATAATACTATCCGCATGGTTTCTTCTCACTTTAGGTTCTAATGCGAACCCTTTGTTGGCTATATTCTTATCCTCCCCCTATCGGGGTCCACTGCCACGGTAAACTACTTTTTTCCCCCGCTTACGTCAATGGTTTTACAGCCATAAATTATGCCTATCCACCGATTTAATCTTTGCTGTGATCCCCTGGAAATTTTCGGTTACTCTTACGCCCTAGTAAATAGCCGGCCACGGATTTTTTCCGCGACCTCCCCGTCCCCCACGGACGCATCGACAGGGTCATTTTCGCGCGGACAGGTATGAGTCAGATCCCGGATTTCACCGAAACCGAACTTTGGACCTTGCGCACCGCGCTGACCGAGCGCTACGGCACCCCGGTGGACGTGCAACTGGCCGACGGCGAGGTGCGCCTCAACCCGGAATCCTCCAGCCTGACCACCTGCCCGGTGGCCTACTGGGCCGTGGGTGGGGCCAATTTCGTCATCTTCAAGATCGGTGAAACGGAGTACCGCAGCCAGTTCTATTACCGCGCCCGTGACCAGTACA
>JAYUBZ010000012.1:0-4936 GCA_043740595.1 Gammaproteobacteria bacterium | reverse complement strand
ACGTCCCTTCTCCACCTTGTGGTCGAACTTGTTCAGGGGGCGATTGCCCTTTTCCACGCACGCACCCGTGGTGATATCGAACGCCCAATGGTGCTTGGGGCAGGTGAGACGCGTGCCCTCCAGGGCCAGGTGCGGGATGTTCGTGACCTGGTGGGGGCAGCGACTGTCATACACGCTGATGGCGTCGCCCTCGCGATACACGAACAAGCTGCGTCCATCGCTATCGACATTGTGCATCTTAGCCTCGGGCACATCCGCCGCCGCCATCAAGTCGTGCCAGTGGGGCTTGGCATCCAGATTCTCCGGACGGAATTCGGGGATGTCCATATCGACCAGGATATCCATGGCCCACACGATCTTCGCCAGACCCAGCGCCGGAAAGGCCATGAGCAAGGCATCCAGTACCTCGTGCGGCGTGGCCCCGTCGCGCAGGGCGCGCGGCAGATACTGGCGAAAGCCACCTTCCGTCTGCGCATACACCTTGGTAATCACCGAAATCAACGAGCGGGTTTTGGGATCGAGATGTTTGCCCGTCTCCTTCATGAATTTGAAATACGGACCCATGGCATCCGGGCGCGCCTTCAGCAGATAATTCAATGCATCACTCATTGCAACACTTCCTCTTTAGTCACCAGATTGATCGATGTGGCTAGACTAGAGTAGTCGGCCACGTCTAGGCAAGCCCGCAGGGAGGGGGAATTACCCGCAAACGGTTGACGGCCCCGGGGATGCCGTACACACTTGCTGCGACCCGGTTATTAGAAATTGGCCTGTCGGATTGATCTTAAAAAGAAAAAGCGGCCAACCGGTCACGCCATGCGGGTTCGCCCGGCGGGATATGGAGACAGCATCGGTTTCCCGGCAGTAACAACTACGAGGAGTGTTACGCATGCATCTTCTGGATGTACTGTCGGGCGAACTGAAGCCCCTTACTTACGACACCCGCTCCATCCTGATTCTGAACAGCAAGGGGGGTTGCGGCAAAACCACTTTGGCCACCAACCTCGCCAGCTACTACGCCAGCAAGGGTTCGTCGGTGGTGCTGGCGGACTTCGATCCCCAAGGCTCCAGCCTGGCCTGGCTCGCGGCGCGCGCCGACAACCAGCCGCCCATAGGTGGATTGGCGGCGTGGAAGGACCCCCTCTGGGTACCACGCGCCACCGAGACCGTCATCATGGACATGCCCGCCGGCCTGCGCGGCAAGCCATTGACGCGTCTCATGCGACGTGCCCAGACCGTGATCATTCCAGTGCTGCCGTCGCCGGTGGATATGCGCGCCGCGGCGGATTTTATCCAAACGCTGCTGGCGGAGCACCGGCGCGCCGGACTGCCATCCAAGCTCGCGCTGATGGCCAACCGGGTGCGGGAAAACACCCGTGCCTATGAGAACCTGGATGAGTTCCTGAGCGCCATCAAGCTACCGTTCATTGCGCACCTGCGGGAGAATCAGAATTATCTGACAGCGGCGGAACGTGGGGTCGGCGTGTTCGAGTTGGGCGCGGCGTCCGCCGCTACCGACGTGGAGCAGTGGCAACCCCTGATCAAGTGGCTGAAGACCAAGCGCAGCCGGCCGGCTGTGTCCTGAAGCGACCCGCTTTTCGGGTCGTTGCGAACGCAGCGCGGCAACCCCCGTACGCGACCGTGCTGTCCCTACAGGCACCGCTAAGGGAGCCCTGAACAAGTTGTTATTTCGAGCACAGCGAGAAATCTGACATTGAGATAGTTCAGCGTCATCATGCTGTTGCTAGATTTCTCCCTTCGGTCGAAATGACAGTGGGGACTTAATCAGAGCTTCCCTAATATATTACCTTCGATGGCCGCCTGCTCCACCAACTGCTCGAAGGCCGCGGCGGTCATGAGGCCGCGTTCCGCCACGATGTCGCGCACCGGACGGCCGCTGTGCTGGGACTCCTTGGCCACCTCCGCCGCCGCCGCGTAACCAATGGCGGTATTGAGCAGGGTGGCGAGGCCGACGCTGGCGTGGGCATAGTCACGACAACGCGCGCGATCCACGGTGAGGCCCTCGAGGTTTTGCGTGGTGGTGGCGTGGAGGGCGCGGGTCAGCCAGTCCATGGCATCGAACAGCGCCGACCCCAGGGCCGGCATCATGACGTTCAACTCCAACTGTCCCGCCTGGGTCATGTAGCCGATGGCGGCGTCCTGGCCGAGCACCTGATAACACACCTGATTCAACATCTCGAACATCACTGGATTGATCTTGCCCGGCATGATGCTGGAGCCGGGCTGCACCGCCGGCAGCAGGATCTCGGCCAAGCCGGTGCGTGGCCCGGAGGCCAGCAGTCGCATGTCATTACTGATGCGCGTGACTTCCAGGGTGAGGGCACGGATGGCGTTGGACAATTGCAGCAAGTCGGTCATGGACTGCATCTGCGCGCTTAAGTTCGCCGCCGGGCGGATCGCCTCGCCCGTGAGACGCGCCAACTCCTCGGCCACGCGTGGGATATAACCGGGACTGGTGTTGAGCCCGGTGCCCACGGCCGATCCACCGAGGCCGATGTCACACAGCAGCGGTCGTACTGCGTCCAGCTGTTGGGCGCAACGGCGCAGGGTCCAGGCATAGGCCTGGAATTCCCGCCCCAGGGTGGTGGGCACGGCATCCTGCAGATGGGTGCGCCCGCTCTTGATGGTGTTCGCCTCGCGTTGGCCGATGCGCGCGTATTCCGCCGCCATGGCCTCCACCGCCGCCAGCAGGCGCGGCAATTTCGCCAGGGCCGCGAGGCGGATGGCCGTGGGGATGGTGTCGTTGGTGCTCTGCCCCATGTTCACGTGGTCGTTGGGGTTGAGGGGGGTATACACGCCGCGTTTACCGCCCAAGGACACGTTCGCCAGGTTGGCGATGACTTCATTGGTATTCATGTTGTGGCTGGTGCCGGCGCCCGCTTGAAACCGGTCGACCACGAATTCATCCTGGTATTGGCCATCTATAATGATATCTGCCGCCTGCAGGATGGCGCGTGCGTGTTTTTCCTCCAGCCAGCCCGCCGCCTGATTGGCCGTGGCGGCGGCGCGTTTGATGCGTACGTGGGCGATAATGAAGTCGCGGTCGGGACGGCGTCCGGAAATGGGGAAATTTTTTACGGCGCGTGCGGTCTGTATCCCATACCAGGCCTCTTTCGGCACCGGGAATTCGCCGAGGCTGTCTTTTTCGCTACGGGTGAGTGTCATGGAGGCTCCAGGATAGGCGGGTTGCCGAAATGGCGTGGTGCGGTGATTATATAGCAGGCGGCTTTGATTCTGCGCCCCGCGAGGGACTAATTTTCCACCTGCGGGCGTCTATTCGGCATGACGCAGGTTTCTGAACGGGAGGTGCCGATGTCGATGTTGGCAAAATGGATATTCGTGTCGCTGCTCTGGTTACCGCCGATGGCGGGTGCGGCAGGCGTCGATTTCACACTCAAAGACATGCAGGGCCGGGATCGCAACGTCAACGAATTCATCGGCCAGGGCAAGTGGACAGTGGTTGCGGTGTGGGAGTCCAGCTGCACCATCTGCAATCGGGAGATCCATCAGATGTCCTTCTTCCACGACGCCCACAAGAACAAGGATGCCATCGTTCTCGGCATCAGTATCGATGGCAAGGCCGGAAGGCAACAGGCCCTGGGTTTCATCAAGGATCACGGGCTGGACTTCACCAATCTGCTGGCCGAGTTGCCACAGGTGCAGAAATTCGGTGGTGGGCCGCTCATGGGCACGCCTACCTTTTATGTCTATTCACCCAAGGGCAAGTTGCTCGCCTATCAGGTGGGACCCGTCACCCAGGAGCAAATCGAGCAGTTTATGGCCAAGGGCGGCGCGCGCGACCCTGGCTGACTCAGCGATTTTGCCCACAGCAAGGAGAGGTAAGTCTATGCGGTTAACTAAATGGTCAGGCTGGATGTTCCTGGGTTTTATGCTGCTAACCCTAACGGGCCAAGCGGCGGAGACACGCGACCCCAGTAAATTTTTCTTCAACCAGACCTTCGACAACCTGCAGGATGAAGTGGCGGCGGCACGCAAGGAACAGAAGATCGGCATTCTGGTGATGTTTGAAGCCGCGGATTGTCCCTGGTGCGAGAAAATGATGACCACGGTACTGAACCAGGCGTCGGTGCAGGATTATTACCATAAGTATTTTCGCGCCATTCAGATCGACACCAACGGCGACGTGCCACTGGTGAATTTCTCCGGCAAGGAAATGACGCAGAGGGATTTTGCCTTCGGTCATAACCGGGTGCGGGCGACACCGGTGTTCGCGTTCTTCGATCTGCAGGGCGACCTGATGGCGAAATATACCGGTGCCACCATGGACGCGAATGAATTTCTCTGGCTGGGGGAGTATGTCTCCTCCGGTGCCTACAAGAAGGGTAATTTCACCGTTTATAAGCGCGAGCGCCTGGCGGCGGACAAAAAATAACAATTCCCGGTCAGCAAGAGGTGTCTATGCAGGGGATGTCCAGGACGCCGTTCGGCGAGCCAGGGGCGCTGAGCGGTGTGGGTGGTGCGTGCCGCGTGCCGCCCGTTGGCATTCCTGCTGCGTTGTTCCATCTTGTGAAACCTGTTGCGTCCGCTGCTAGAGGAGCATACCGGCTGAGGGTGCGGCACCTCGTGTGGTTGGGTGTTTACGCGATGCTGTGTTTACCCGTCACGGCCAGCGCGCTCTCCGATCCACTGACCCTCGAAGAGGCCCTGGCCATGGCGGACCAGCCCCACCCCGATCTGGATCTGGCGCAGGCGCGCGTTGAAGGCGCGCAGGCGGAGTTCGAGCAGGCGCGGGCGCAAAGCGGGGTGCGTTCCTACCTGGATTTAACGCCGCAGTCGGTGCGGCCCGCCATCGGTTCGGGATCGGGCATGGTGGGTGACAGCCGCGCCCGTCTCACGATCAGCAAGCAGCTGTACGATTTCGGCCGCAGCCGCGCGCTGGAGGACAGCGCGCATT
>JAYUBZ010000011.1:0-2544 GCA_043740595.1 Gammaproteobacteria bacterium | reverse complement strand
GCCATCTGCATCCTGCCACACGGTCTTCATGGACATGGAGTCCTTGCCCACGGGAATGGAAATGCCCAAGGCTGGACACAACTCCATGCCCACGGCGTGCACGGTGTCATACAGCGCCGCGTCCTCTCCGGGATGGCCGGCGGGTGCCATCCAGTTGGCCGAGAGCTTCACGTCCGGCAGTTTCTCGATGCGGCTGGCGGCGAGGTTGGTCAGGGCCTCGCCCACGGCCATGCGCCCGCTGGCCGCGGGATTGATCAGCGCCAGGGGCGCACGTTCACCCAGGGCCATGGCCTCACCGGTATACGCCCGATAACCGGACGCCGTCAGCGCCACATCCGCCACCGGCACCTGCCAGGGCCCCACCATCTGATCGCGGCACACGAGACCGCCGACGCTGCGATCGCCGATGGTGATGAGAAAACTCTTGCTCGCCACGGTAGGCTGGCGCAGGACGCGATAGGCGGCGTCGCGCAGGTCAATATCATTGGTCTTGAACTTCGGCAGCTTGCGCTTCACATGGCGCACGTCGCGGGTCATGCGCGGCGGTTTGCCCAGCAGCACAGACAACTCCATGTCGATGGGGCGGGCGCGGCGCGCATGAGTCTCCGGCGGTGTCGCGTCCTGCGGTTCAGGCGCGGCGAAATAACTGTCCTCCACCCGCAGGCGTTTTTGTGCCGTGGCCTGGCCGATCACCGCATAGGGGCAGCGTTCCCGTTCGCACAAGGCGCGGAACAGCGCCAGATGGGCGTCGTCCACCGCCATGACGTAACGCTCCTGGGATTCATTGCACCAGATCTGCATGGGTGACATGGAGGACTGATCGTTCGGCACCGCGCGTAATTCGAAGGTGCCGCCGAGGCCGGCATCGTTGATGATCTCGGGCACGGCATTGGACAGGCCACCGGCGCCGACGTCGTGGATGGACAATATCGGACTGTCGTCCCCCAGGGCCCAGCATTGGTCGATGACCTCCTGACAGCGGCGCTGCATTTCCGGGTTGCCGCGCTGCACCGAGGCAAAATCCAGATCCGCGCTACGGGTACCGGTGGCGACGCTGGACGCGGCACCGCCACCGAGACCGATGAGCATGGCCGGACCCCCGAGCACGACAATACTGGCGCCCGCGGGGATGGCCTGTTTGTGCACGTCCGTGGCGCGGATGTTGCCGAGGCCACCGGCCAGCATGATGGGCTTGTGATAACCGCGCACCTCGCCGTCCACCATCTCCTCGTACACGCGAAAATAACCGCCGATGTTGGGACGGCCGAATTCGTTGTTGAAGGCGGCGGCCCCCAGGGGTCCGTCGAGCATGATCTCCAGGGCGCTGGCGATGCGCGCTGGCTTGCCGTGGTCGGTCTCCCACGGTTGCTCGCCGCCGGGTATGCGCAGGTTGGACACGGAGAACCCGCAGATACCGGCCTTGGGTTTGGAGCCGCGCCCGGTGGCGCCCTCGTCGCGGATCTCGCCGCCGCTGCCGGTGGCGGCGCCGGGGAAAGGTGAAATTGCCGTCGGGTGATTGTGCGTCTCCACCTTCATGAGGATATGGGTGTCCTCCTCGTGATAGGCGTACTGGTGGCTGTGGGCGTCGGGATAGAAACGCGCGCTGCGACCTCCCTCGATCACCGACGAGTTGTCCTTGTAGGCCACGACGGTACCACGGGGATTGAGTTCGTGGGTATTGCGGATCATGGAGAACAACGAGCGCTCGCGCCGCTTGCCGTCGATGACCCAATCGGCGTTGAAGATCTTGTGGCGGCAGTGTTCCGAATTGGCCTGGGCGAACATCATCAGCTCTACGTCCGTCGGGTTACGCCCGAGACGGGTGTAGTTGTCCACCAGATAGTCGATCTCATCCACCGACAGCGCCATGCCTAAAGCACGATTGGCGTCTTGCAGCGCGCCCGCACCGCCGCCCAGCACATCCACCAGGGTGAGGGTTGCCGGCAGGTTGTCCTCGAACAGGGCGGTGGCCTGTTCGAATTCGTCCAGCACGCTCTCGGTCATGCGATCGTGAATCAACGGCAGCAGCGCCGCGCGCAGCGTGGGGTTCAACACATCGCCGGCGTGGGTGCGTACGTGCCAGGCGACACCACGCTCCAGACGCCGCACCCAGGACAGACCGCAATGGCGCGCAATGTCCGTGGCCTTGGTGGACCAGGGGGATATCGTGCCGATGCGCGGCACCACCAGTAACAACTCACCCTGCGCCTGTTCCGATGGCAAAGCCGGACCATAGGTCAGGATGCGCTGCAGCACTTGCAAGTCATCCTGACCCGGTTGCGCGGTGATGCCGGCAAAATGCCAGTACTCCGCATAGACCTGCGCGATGTCGGGGGTGAGGGTTTGCAGTTTTTGCGTCAGGCGCGCGTGGCGGAAGGGCGACAGCGCGGGGGAACCGCGCAGCTTGATCACCAGCACCGGTTGGTCGGTGGCCGGTGCGGGGGTTGATGGGTTAATACCGCTGTGCATAACGCTTTTTACCTTACCTGCATCGGTGTCGTTGGTGGATTCGCTGCGCTTAATCCACCCTACGCCCTAAATATA
>JAYUBZ010000010.1:0-3059 GCA_043740595.1 Gammaproteobacteria bacterium | reverse complement strand
GAAAAGAAAAGTGTTGCCGTGGTCAGCGCCGACGTCTATCGGCCTGCGGCCATCGAGCAATTGAAAAAACTGGCGGGCGACGTGGGCGCCGAATTCATTTCCAGTACGCCGGACCAGAAACCGGTGGATATTGCCCGGGCCGCGGTGGAGGCGGCGCGTAAGTTATCCGTAGACGTGCTGATCGTTGACACCGCCGGGCGCCTGCATATCGACGCGGACATGATGCAGGAGATCGTCGCCCTGCACGCCGCGATTGATCCTGTCGAAACCTTGTTTGTAGTGGACAGCATGACCGGTCAGGACGCGGTCAACACCGCCAAGGTCTTCAACGACGCGTTGCCACTGACCGGTGTGGTGCTCACCAAGACCGATGGCGATGCGCGCGGTGGCGCCGCCCTGTCGGTGCGCTTTGTTACCGGCAAGCCCATCAAGTTTCTCGGCATCGGCGAGAAGACCGACGCCCTGGAGCCCTTCCACCCGGATCGCCTGGCATCGCGCATCCTTGGCATGGGCGATGTGTTGAGCCTGGTGGAGCAGGCGCATCGTACGGTGGACCAGGAACAGGCAAAGAAACTCGCCCACAAGATTACCAAGGGCAAAGGCTTCGATCTCGGGGATTTCCGCGATCAATTGCAACAGATGGAAAAAATGGGCGGTGTCGCGAGTCTCATGGACAAGCTGCCGGGCATGGGCAAACTGCCGGACGCGGCCCAGGCGCAGATGGCGGAGAAACAGACCCGGCGTCTGGTGGCCATCATTAATTCCATGACCCCCCAGGAGCGGCGTTTTCCGGATATCATCCGGGGTTCGCGCAAGCGTCGCATCGCCGCGGGCTCCGGTACCCAGGTGCAGGACGTCAACCGGTTGCTCAAGCAGTTTGGTGAGATGCAGAAGATGATGAAGCGCTTCGGCAAGGGGGGTATGCAGAATATGCTGCGCGGACTGAAGGGCCGCATGCCGGGTATGCCATTTTAGTCATTAAGGCAGGCACCGCCGAATGTGTCGCATGCTAAGGCCGCAGATCGCACCCTAACTGCATGCAAAGCGACCCCAGTGACCAGGCACCCGGTGGGGTAGCATTAAACATAGCGACACCTGTATGCCTGGTTACGTAGGGTGGGCATCGCCCACCGCAACACGGCCGCCGATGCTCCTGATGGTGGGCGATGCCCACCCTACCGCGACTACTGCCACGGTTACGCGGTGTTATCGATGGCGTTATGTAGAACATAACCTAATATGGCATGAGGGTCTGAGGCGTGGCCCCAGATCGGCCGTATCGCGAGTTTAAGTATTTGCTAAAGTTCTCGACACAACCTTGCGATATAAAAGAAAGTATTGATGGCGTGGCGGGTAGTGGGGAGGATTGCAAAAACACTTCAACTCCGTATACTGGGTTCTAAATGTCTAGGTTAAGGTGTTTAGCACTTAGGGAGCGCATCGGACATGTCCACGGTAAAGTCAGCAGTGAAAGAGCGTCGCGGTCACAGCCAGGAATTGGTCGACAAGTTGGTGACAGAGCGCACCGAGATGCTGGTGATCTTCTGTCGCCTTGCCGGTGTGGAGCCCTATTCGCCCACCCGACCGGTACAAAAACTCCTGCAGTCATTCTGTCAGATACTGGTGGACTATATTGCCGCCGGGCACTTCGCGTTGTATGAACGCATTGTCGAAGGCACGGAACGTCGCGAAGGTGTGGGCAATCTGGCCGGCCGGTTGTACCCACGCATCGCGGAATCCACGGAGATGGCCCTGGATTTCAACGATAAATACGACTGCGAGGACCACTGCACCGAGCTCACCTCTCTTTCGAAAGATATGTCGCAGTTGGGGGAGGAGTTGGCGGTGCGCATCGAGTTGGAAGACAAGCTGATTAAAAGTCTCAGTCGGCGCTGAGTCTGCAATCTACTATCCAGGAGTCTGGATAGGACCCTCAGCCCCCGGTGAGGGACATGAAACGCACGATCTTTCCCGGCTGTGTGGTAAATTCGTGTCGTTCGGGTTTAAGCACTATCGCCTGAACGATGACCTGTTTTAATTCCTCGTCTGACATTCCCGCCCGCAGCAAAGGTCGTAATTCGACGTTGTTTTCCTGACCGAGACAGGTGTAGAGCGTGCCGTCCACGGTGATGCGCACACGATTGCAGGTTTCGCAGAAGTGCTGTGAGATCGGCGTGATAAAGCCGATGCGCAACTCCGTACCCGCGACGCGCAGATAGTGCGCCGGTCCACCGCCCGGCATCACCGCGGGGATGAGCGCGTATTGTTTTGCCAACGCGCGTTTGACCTCCTGCAGGTCGAGATAATGGTCCGTCGCGTCACGGCCGGTATCCCCCATGGGCATGGTCTCGATAAAACGCAGGGTGAAATCCTGCGCGATGCAAAAGGCCACCATGTCGGCGATCTCATCGTCGTTGATGCCTTTCATGACCACCATGTTGATCTTGATCGGGCGAAAGCCAGCGGCCTTCGCGGCCATGAGTCCATCGAGCACGTTGCCGAGCTTGCCACCGCCGGTGATCTCGGCGTAGCGTTCCGGTTTAAGGGAATCGAGGCTCACGTTGATACGGCTGACACCCGCCTGTTTCAGCGGCAGGGCGAGTTTTTTCAGTTTGGTCGCATTGGTGCTTAGGGACAGATCGTCAAGGTGTGGCAATTGTCCCAGGCGTGCCGCTAATACTGCCAGCTTGCCGCGCGCCAGGGGCTCGCCACCGGTCAGCCGCACACGCCGCACGCCCAGTTCGGTAAAGGCACGAATCACGCGCTCGATTTCGTCGAAGGTCAGCCAGTGTTCCGGTTCGTGGAAGTCTTTGAAGTCTTTCGGGATACAGTAGGTACAGCGCAGATCGCACCGGTCGGTGACGGAGAGCCGGACGTAGTCGATACGTCGTTGGAAGGAATCGATGAGTGCATTGTCGGCCATATGCGATAATCTAATCACAATTTTCATGATGGCGTCCACTAGGGAAGCTCTGATTAAGTCCCCACTGTCATTTCGACCGAAGGGAGAAATCCAGTAACAGCATGATGACGCTGAACCATCTCAATGTCAGATTTCT
>JAYUBZ010000009.1:0-5837 GCA_043740595.1 Gammaproteobacteria bacterium | reverse complement strand
GAACGTCTCGAGCATATCCTCGGTGTCATGGAAACCGAAATCGATCTGCTGCAGGTGGAAAAACGCATACGCGGCCGCGTCAAACGCCAGATGGAAAAGAGCCAGCGCGAGTATTATCTGAATGAACAGATGAAAGCGATTCAGAAAGAACTGGGCGATCTGGAAGAGTCTCCCAACGAAGTGGAAGAGCTGTCGCAGAAGATAGAAAAGGCTGGCATGACCAAGGAGGCGCGGGACAAGGCGCACTCTGAGCTGAACAAACTTAAGATGATGTCGCCCATGGCGGCGGAAGCCACCGTCGTACGCAACTACATCGACTGGCTGGTGAATGTGCCGTGGAAGAAGAAATCCAAAATCCGCAAGGATCTCTCCGCTGCGGAAAAAATTCTCGAAGAGGATCACTACGGGCTGGAGAAGGTCAAGGAACGCATCCTTGAATATCTTGCCGTGCAGCAGCGCGTCAACAAACTGAAGGGACCGATACTCTGCCTCGTGGGACCCCCCGGTGTCGGTAAGACCTCGTTGGGCCAGTCCATCGCACGCGCCACTAACCGCAAGTTCATTCGCATGTCCCTGGGTGGGGTGCGCGATGAGGCCGAGATACGCGGGCACCGTCGCACGTACATCGGTTCGCTGCCCGGCAAACTCATTCAGAACATGGCCAAGGTAAAAGTGCGCAATCCTCTGTTCATGTTGGATGAGGTGGACAAGATGGCCATGGACTTCCGCGGCGATCCGTCGTCCGCGCTGCTGGAGGTGCTGGATCCGGAGCAGAATCACACCTTCAGCGATCATTACCTCGAGGTGGATTATGACCTGTCGGACGTGATGTTCATCGCCACCGCCAACAGCCTGAACATCCCCAGTCCGCTGCTCGACCGCATGGAAGTCATACGCCTGTCCGGCTATACGGAGGACGAGAAGGTGAACATCGCCATGCGTTATCTCCTGCCGAAACAGCTCAAGAACAATGGGCTGAATGACGAGGAAGTGGCGATTGCGGAGGGTGCCGTGTGTGATATCGTGCGTTATTACACGCGTGAGGCCGGCGTGCGCAGCCTGGAGCGGGAAATCTCCAAAATTTATCGCAAGGTCGCGAAAGAATTGTTGCTGAGCAAGAAGTCGACCAAGATACAGGTCACTTCCAAGAACCTGGAGAAGTACCTGGGTGTGCAGCGTTTCCGTTATGGCATGGCGGAAGAGAACAACCAGGTTGGGCAAGTAACCGGCTTGGCCTGGACGGAGGTCGGTGGCGAGTTGCTCACGATCGAATGCGTCATCGTCCCGGGCAAGGGCAAGATGACGATCACTGGTAAATTGGGTGATGTGATGCAGGAATCCATCCAGGCGGCCATGAGCGTGGTGCGCAGCCGTTCCCGTGCCCTCGGTATACCGGTGGACTTCTACCAGAAGCACGATATCCACATGCACGTACCGGAAGGGGCGACGCCTAAGGATGGCCCGAGCGCCGGTATCGGTATGTGCACGGCGATGGTTTCGGCGCTGACGAGAATTCCAGTGCGTGCCGATGTGGCGATGACTGGCGAGATTACCTTGCGTGGTGAAGTTCTGCCCATTGGTGGTTTGAAGGAAAAACTGCTGGCCGCGCACCGTGGTGGCATCAAGACGGTGATCATCCCGGAAGAGAATCGCAAAGACCTGGTCGAGATACCCAAAAATATCCTCGAAAAGTTGGATATCCGTCCCTTCCGTTGGATAGACCAGGTGCTGCAGACAGCGCTCGAGCGCATGCCCGAGCCCTTGGATGAGACAAAAGAGACTGAGGCAGCCAAGGCCACCGATGAAAAGGGCGATGCCCCAGGTACGGTCACGACGCACTGAAGCGCGGGAGGCGTTTCTTGACAAGGTGGGGCGGGGGCTTGTATAAAAGCCAGCCTGTCCGAAGTAGCCCGGCATTTTCTGGTCGCCGCGGTCCTGATCCGAACATCGGTTCAGGGACTGCGCCAACGCAGTACCGATAGTGAGATACAGGCTGCCGGCCGTCATCGGTTGGCCTCGCGTTTACACCACTGAAGTCTTGGGGAGATAAAAATGAATAAAGCTGAGCTTATCGACAAAGTTGCCGAAATAGCTGACCTGAACAAGGCGTCTGCAACCCGCGCCGTCGAGGCGGTATTCGACAGCATCTCTGCCGCCCTCCGCAGTGGTGCCACCGTGAATCTGGTTGGGTTTGGCAGTTTCTCTGTAAGTGACCGCGCGGCCCGGACAGGCCGCAATCCCCGGACCGGTGAGAGCATTAATATCCCCGCCTCCAAGAATCCAAAGTTCAAGGCTGGTAAAGGCCTGAAGGATGCCGTAAACTAGCGCACCTTTTGGGTGCTTAGCTCAGCTGGTAGAGCGTCGCCCTTACAAGGCGAATGTCGGGGGTTCGAACCCCTCAGCACCCACCAGTCAAGTGCGTGGTCGTTGAAAAGAATTGGAGTGGTAGTTCAGTTGGTTAGAATACCGGCCTGTCACGCCGGGGGTCGCGGGTTCGAGTCCCGTCCACTCCGCCAGTGGCAACAGGGGCGAGTCGGGATGACTCGCCCTTTTTATTGCCTTAGTTAGTCACGCGGCGGCTGCCTGCGCCTGCTTATCTTGATGCGTCTCCTATTGTTCCTGTAGAGTCCCTGCCCATGCTTACAACGATACGTGAAAAAACCCAGGGCTGGTTTGCCGGCACCGTGCTCGTTCTGATAGCCGCGCTGTTTGTTGTGGGCGGCGTTGCCTCCTACTTCGAATCAGATTCCAAGATTGTGGTGGCGCGTGTTGGCAGTCACGACATAAGTGTCGAGGCGTATAAAACTGCGCTGGAAGAGCAGCGCCGGTCATTGCAGGAAAATCTTGGCCGCAATCTGAATCCGAAGTTATTCGACACCCTGGAATTCAAAACCCGCATCCTCGACGGCCTTGTGGACCAGACACTGCTGATACGTGACGCGGAAGACCAAGGCTATCGCATCAGCGACGCGGAACTGGATCAACGCATCACAAGTATTCCCGTTTTTCAGCACGACGGCCATTTCGAGCCCAAGCTCTACGAACAGGTACTGCGCGGAATGCGCATGAGTCCGCAAGGCCTCAAGCTGCGTCTGCGCCAGGACGCACTAATCAAACAGGTGGCGGACAGCTTTGAACTGAGCACCCTCGTTACAAAGGATGACATCGACACTTTGCTGCGTCTCGAGACCCAATCGCGCCAGGCGTCTTACGTTGTCATCAAGCCGCAACAGTATCTTTCCAAGGTTAGCGTGACTGACAGCGCTGTCGATCAGTACTACGCCGCTAACACTGCTATGTTTAAATCCCCTGAGCGGGTGCGCATCGACTATATACGTCTTTCGGCCAAGGATCTCGCCGCCAAAGTAAGCATCAGCGACGAAGAATTGCAGAAGGCCTATAATCAGGATATGGATCGTTACACGACGCCTGAACAACGCAGGGCCAGTCATATCCTAATCCGGCTCTCGGAAAAAGACGGCGCAGACGCTGACAGCAAAGCGCTGCAGAAGGCCCAGGCACTGCGCCAGCAGCTGCTGCATGGATCGGATTTTGCCGCACTCGCCAAGAAAAACTCGGAAGACCCCGGTAGTGCCGTCAACGGCGGTGATCTCGGTTATGTGGCACGCAATGGCAACCTGGCTAAGCCATTTGAAGATGCATTGTTTGGTCTGAAGAAGGGTGAACTCAGCCAGCCGGTGCGCACCAGTTTCGGCTATCACCTGATCAAACTGGTGGATATCAAACCGCAGAAGCGCAAGCCGTTTAACGAAGTACGTGCCGAGGTTGGATCCGCGTTGCGCACACGCAAGGCCGAAGAACAGTTCTACGAGATGTCCGAGCGGCTCAATAATCTGGTGTACGAGCAATCCGATAGTCTCAAGCCGGCCGCCGAGGCCCTCGGCTTGTCGGTTACTCAAAGCGATTGGTTCCCGCGCTCCGGTGGCGAAGGTATTGCCGCCGACCCACGCATCGTCGAGGCCACCTTTGATCCTGAAGTCCTAAGCCAAGGACGCAACAGTAACGCCATCGAGACGGCCCCCAACACCTTGGTGGCACTGCGCGTCAGTGCCCACCAGGCGGCGGCGGCCTTGCCGCTGACGGCGGTGCGTGGCCAGATCGAGACGATACTCAAACAGACCCAGGCCCAGGAAGCCGCCAGGCAGGTGAGCGAGAAGTTCCTGAGCCAGTTGCGCGAGGGCACTCCCCTCGCCGCCCTTGCAAAGAGTCAGGCACTGACGGTTGCGGGGGGTCAGACAATTACACGGCAACAGCCACAGGGTATGGAAGCACCCCTGGTGGAAGCGGTTTTTGCCGCTCCCAGGCCTATGGATGGTAAGTGGAGTTATGGCAGTGCCGATGTGAAAGATGGGTACGCGGTGTACGGGGTGAGTGTGGTGAAGGACGGGAGCGCTGCCTTGGCGGACGCCGACCTAAAGAATCTGGTGCGTCGCATGCTGTCCGACCGGCGTGGCCGGGAGTACTACACCGGCTATCGCGCTGGCCTGCGTCTGGAGACCAAACCGAAGCTCTATCTGGATCGGCTGTGATCCGCCCTGATGGGGTGCCCTGATGGAGGTGTAAAGACGACCGCTGGAAGCAGCACTATGCGGCCCATGCACCCCGAGGGCCTCGGTGCCTCACCATCGCGCCAGCGCAGTCCCCGACACAGGTCAGCTCCGCTTTATTCGCTGTAAGTCACGCCCACATTGCTGTAGCCGGCATCCACGTAGGTGATTTCGCCGGTGATGCCCGAGGCCAGGTCCGAACACAAGAAGGCCGCCGCGTTACCGACTTCCTCTATTGTCACGCCCCGGCCCCGAGGCGTGGATTTTTCGTAGGCGTCCAACATCTTCTTAAAGTCGCTGATGCCGGCGGCGGCCAGGGTCCTGATGGGCCCGGCGGAAATGCCATTGACGCGGATGTCTTCCCCGCCGAGCGCCGCAGCGAGGTAGCGCACGTTGGCCTCGAGGCTGGCCTTGGCCAGGCCCATGACATTGTAATGCGGGATAGAGCGTACGGCGCCGATGTAGGACAGGGTCAGCAGGGCACCCTTGCGCCCCTGCATCAGGCTGCGCCCGGCCTTGGCGAGGGCGGTGAAGCTGTAGGAGCTGATTTCGTGGGCGGTGTTGAAGCCGGCCCGGGTGGCCGCGTCGATGTAGTTGCCCATCAGCTCCTCACGCGGGGCGTACGCCACCGAATGGACAATGATGTCCAGACTGCCCCAGCGCTGTTTGATCTCGGCAAAGACGTGGTCGATCTGTTCGTCGCTGGACACGTCGCAGGGCAGCACGATGGATGAGTCGGTTTCCGTTGCGAGTTTCTCGACGCGTGACAGGAGCTTTTCTGTCTGATAGGTGTAGGCCAGTTCGGCGCCTTCGCGGTGCATGGCCTTGGCAATGCCCGTGGCTATGGAGCGCTCGCTCGCAACGCCGACGATCAGTGCACGCTTGCCGGTAAGAAAACCCATTTTAAACTCCTGTACGGACTTAGATTATTGTATAGTTATGAACAACTAGACAGGTACACTGATCCAGGCATCGTGTTCATGTTCATGCACCATCGTAAAATGCCAGCGGGCGCTGTGTACAGCCTTCACTTGGCGGCCCATCATACAACCCTTGCCTATCTCAGGCCAGTGCTTCGGCCCCGTTCCGCCGTGCCATCGGTATATCGATGCTGACGCTCCGGGGTGTCCTGTCGCTTCTGGCTCTGTCGGTCTGCTTATTGCCGCCGGCGGCGGCGTATGCCGCACCGTCCATCGCCTTGGGCTATACACCCAAGTATCTTTCCGGCTTCGATCATTTCGATTATGTCCGACCCGATGCCCCCAAGGG
>JAYUBZ010000008.1:0-6865 GCA_043740595.1 Gammaproteobacteria bacterium | reverse complement strand
CCGCGCGCTCCGGTAGCAACCATATCTGGAGGAAATGCACTGGTTCGGTTTGGGACGCGTTGAATTCGCTGTGGCGGACCCCGCTGCCTGCGCTCATGCGCTGCACGTCCCCCGGGCGGATGATGGAGCCGTTACCTAAGCTGTCCTGGTGTTCCAGGGCCCCGTCCAGCACGTAGCTGATGATTTCCATGTCCCGGTGACCATGGGTGGGAAAGCCGGCGCCGGGCGCCACCCGATCCTCGTTGATGACCCGCAGGCTGGAGTAACCCATGCGAGACGGCTCGTAATAGTCGGCGAAGGAAAAGCTGTGATAGCTGTTCAGCCAGCCATGGTCGACGTGACCACGGTCCTGAGCACGGCGCAGTTCGATCATGTTTTGGCCTCGGCGATGGGGGTGTCCTGGGTCAGATGCGTTTTTCCCACGAATCCAGGGGATTAACAAGATGGGGGCTGGCGCGCGCAGTGAGAGCCCGTCCGTCGGTGATCGGCGGATTGGCCACCCAGCGCCTGACGCTGGTGTGAGGTATCGGGCGATGGTTTTTGGGTCGCTCTAGCAGAACAATTTGGCATGCGTCAAGTGATTTATTCACAAACGATCTATAGCGACCTCCAGTTGGTTTTATGGCGCCATAAAACCGTCATAAAACGCTGAGATTATTATCTATCTATATGTTTAATATATAAATATTTCTCTGTTTATAAAATAATCAATCTAACACAAACACTCAAATTCAGGTGGAATCCGTCGTCCGCTTGGATTTCATTAACACACTTATCCACAGATATTGTGCATAACCCCGATTCGTTGTTTCCACAAAGAGTTAGCTAACAATCTGATGGACTACGTGAACTGTGGAGCCGAGAGGTTTCACGGGTGGGAGAGACCGTTCCCAGCGTCGCCCCCCGAGTCTGCCTGGGTATGATAGATTTCGCGCATGTCCGTAAGCCCACCTATTATCATTCAGGTTGCTGTTCCCTCGCCTTTACGCCGTCGCTTCGACTACCTCCCGCCGCAAACCGGCCCGATACCCCAACCGGGTGCGCGGGTGCGGGTGCCCTTCGGGCGTCGTGAGGTGGTGGGGGTGGTACTGCAAGTGGGCCAACACAGCGAGTGGCCGTTGGCACGACTTAAGCCTGTATCGGCGGTGCTGGACGAGAAGCCGGTCATCCCCGCCGGCCTACTCAGTTTTTTGCTATGGGCGGCGGACTACTACCATCATCCGGTGGGGGAGGTGATACAGACCACCTTGCCAGTGCTGTTGCGACGAGGACAGACACCGGAGTCGGAAGGGGTGGCGGTCTGGCGGCTGACGGATAGCGGACGTCAGCAGTCGCCGGAGACCCTAAAGCGTGCCGTGGCCCAGCGACGCTTGCTTGAGGCCCTGCTCATTGCCCCGGAGGGCCTGGACCCGGAGAGGCTTGCTGCGGTGACCCCTGCATGGCGCACGCCCCTCGGCGCCATGCAAAAAAAAGGTTGGCTCGCCATGGGGCGGCGGGATTGTTTATTACCCGCTGCGGGCAGTGACGACACCCTGCCGCAATTGAACCTGGCGCAGACCTCTGCGGTAGCTGCCATCCGTGGGGCCCTCGGTGGCTACCAGGGGTTTCTGTTGCATGGCATTACTGGCAGTGGCAAGACCGAGGTCTATCTTCACGCCATCGATCAGGTCCGAGCTGCAGGCGGGCAGGCCCTTATCTTGGTGCCGGAAATCGGCTTGACGCCGCAGCTACTGGAAAGATTCCAGCGCCGTTTTCCCGTGACCATCGCCGTGTTGCATTCGGGCATGAACGACAGCGAGCGTCTGTGTGCCTGGGGCATGGCGCGTACCGGTAAGGCGGCCATCGTTATTGGCACGCGCTCAGCGGTCTTCACCCCCATGCCGGCACTGCGGCTCATCGTGGTGGATGAAGAGCACGATGGTTCTTACAAACAGCAGGACGGCTTTCGTTACTCCGCCCGGGATTTGGCCGTGGTGCGCGCCAGTCGCGAGGGCGTGCCGGTGGTGCTGGGGTCGGCGACGCCGTCCCTGGAAAGCCTGAACAATGCCCGGCAGGGCCGCTATCGGGTATTGGAATTGCCCGACCGTACCGGCAGCGCGGTGCTGCCACGCGTCGGCCTGCTGGATCTACGCAAGCTGGCATTGCACGACGGCCTGTCGCCACCCTTGGTGGACGCCCTGCGCGGACGGCTGGCCAGGCACGAGCAAAGTCTGATATTCATCAACCGCCGGGGATACGCACCGGTGTGGATGTGCCACGACTGCGGCTGGTTAGCACCCTGTCCGCGCTGCGATGCGCGCATGACCCTGCACAAGCGTCACCAGCGCCTGCGTTGTCATCATTGCGGCAGCGAAGCCGCGGTGCCGCAAACGTGCCCGGCCTGTGCCTCGGGCAATCTGCACGGCTTGGGCGAGGGGACTGAGCGGGTCGAGGAGGCGTTGCAGAAGCGATTCCCGGACGCGCGCATCGAGCGGGTGGACCGCGACAGCACCCGGCGCAAGGGCGCCCTCGAGGACAAGCTGCGCCGGATACACGCCGGGGAAGCGGACATACTGGTGGGGACGCAGATGCTCGCCAAGGGTCACGACTTCCCCAACCTCACCCTGGTCGGCGTGTTGAATGCGGACCAGGGATTGTACGGCGTGGATTTCCGTTCCGGCGAGCAGCTGTTCCAGCGCATCGTGCAAGTGGCCGGCCGCGCCGGCCGCGCAGAGAAACCGGGCGAGGTGTTGATCCAGACCTACCATCCGGACAACCCGGTTTTTTCCGCACTGCAGCAGCACGACTATCAGGGTTATGCGCAGTACGTCCTGGAGGAACGTCGACAGGCGCAATTCCCGCCGTTCACCCATTTTGTCCTGCTGCGCACCGAATCCCCCCATGCCGGCATCGCCCTGGGTTTTGTACAGCTGGCGCGTCGCCTGGGAGAAACGCTGCCGGTCAACGACCAGATCGTATTGGGTGAACCCTTGGCGTCACCCATGGAAAAACGCGCCGGGCGCTACCGTGCCCAGCTGCTGGTCATGTCGCCGCAGCGCGGCGCGTTGCACGATTTTCTGTCGCGCTGGTTGGGTCTGCTGGAAGAGGCCCCGCAGGGCCGAAAGGTGCGCTGGTCTTTGGATGTGGATCCATTGGATATGTATTGAGCACTGGCACGGCAATTTCCCCCGACTTCAGCCGGTGGCAAATACGATGGCATCACTTTGCGTGGCCCCGGCGTTGGTCAAGACATACGGCAGCGGAAAATTCTCCCGGTATTCCTCGGGCAATCCAAACAGGGATTGTTTGAAGGAGTCGGGGGAGAACAACATGGGGATGACGTTGTTGTAAGGCGTGGCCTTGTCCGTCAGGCTGATCACGTCATCCGTGGATTGCAGGTAACCGAGCTCGACCAAGGCGGCGATCAGGTCTTTGTACACGGTGCGGATGTCGACGCCGTATTTTTTCAGGATGTGCCGGGTATCGACACGGGTAAAGCGCAGTTGACTCACCACTTCGCGCGCAAGCTCCATCTCGGCGCTGAGGGTCTCGGATTCCATGATGGGCAGGTTGCCAGCGTCGATGTGGGCGTAGTAATTCTTGATCGATAACTGATTTTGGTAGGGCACGCGCGGCGCGTAGCCCATGGCAGACATACCGAGTGCGATCAGCGGCAGGTTTTCCCAGCGACGTAACTGATGTTGATAGGATGCCTCGGCCGGCTTGAGGAATATGTTTTGCAGCACCGGTTGAAAGCCACGTTCGGCCAGAAAACGCTGGGCATTTCTGAACAGCGCTACCTTTTTATTAAACAGTTCGTCTTTACCCGGTGCATAACGCACGCGATCGGTATTACAGCGTTGTCCGTCTAGCGAGTAAATAGAGACACACGGCACACCGATGGCAATGAATCGGGAAAGCGTCTCGATCAGGGCGCTGTCGGGTTCACCTTCAAAGCCATACATGGTGTCGATATTCACGTTGCCGATGATCTCCACGGCGGTCTGCATTTCCTCCATCGCCTCGTCCACCGAATAATTCCGGTTGAGGCTGGCGAGTAGCTGGGTGTCGAGGGTCTGGATACCATAACTCAGTCGGTTTACCCCGAGCCGCTTCAGCAATAAGACCTTGTCCCGCGGCAGCGTACCCGGGGCGGATTCGATGGTGATCTCCGCCCCGTGTGCCAGGCGGAAATGCCTGCGGATACCGTCAAACAGCATTTCCAGCAGATGGTTATCGAGGGACGTGGGCGTGCCCCCGCCGATGTACAGTGACTCACATTCCTGGCCGGCGAACCGCTCGGCATACATGGCCATCTCACGCACCAGATAGCGCACATAGGTTTCTTTCTCCCCTGTGCGTTGTCCGGGAATAACCGGGTAATAACAAAATTTACACAGGGTGGCGCAAAACGGAATGTGCAGGTATGCACTGTAACGCCCGGCAACCACTGATGGATATCTAAAGAGTTCGTCGACGGCCAGGGAGCCGCGGGTTTTCTGCGAGATCGGCGGCGGAAAGGTCCAGTCAAAACAGGGGAAGTAGTCGTTCTGTACCTGCAAGGCCGCGGCGATGCGGAATTTGAGCAACGGCGGTTGCATGGCGAGCAATGGCGAGTCGCTCACGGCGGCAATTTCCGGCGCGCGCGTGAGGCGTGATTTTTTGTTGAAGGTCTCGTGGTAGTGTTTCACTGCGTTCTCCTGGATGGAATTCCCTGTTGGACAAACCCGCACGCGCGTCTCGCCCGCGATCCGGACGCAAGCGATCTGGCCGGAAGCTGGGTTAGGGAAAAAGGTGTATCGGGATAAAGTGCGGATGCTCCCTGCAGATTGTCGCCAGTGACTATGGCGTTTGTAATGGTTCCTGGCAGTCGATACTAAGAGACGCGCGCAGCACGTGGCAAGGGATAGCACAGGGGTATCGGTACCGATAGTCGGGTAGGTGAGGCCGTCCGCTAATCGCCGCGGATGGTCGGACGCTGAGCGCAGGACAAGAGGTATATTAGAGGGAGTCGATCCAGTCTTTCAGCAGTGTCGCTTCGCGGCTAATGAACTTGACGTCGGCATAGGCGTGGGCAATGAGGGAGATGCCTTGGGTCGCCGCCATCAAGTGGAGTGCGTGGGCGCGTGACTTATTTCCGTGACCCAGCGCCAGAAACTGCGTCTTCAGCCAGTCGAGAAAGACATCGAACATTTCCGTCGCCCTGGCCTGGAGGTCAACCTGGGTTTTGCCGAGTTCGACGCTGAGGGTACCCATGGGGCAGCCGAAGCGCACTACGTTCAGCTCTTCGTTTGATAGGATCTCGACATATCTTTTCAGGCGGCGTTTGGGTTCGGGATACTGGTGGTCCCATTGTTCGAGCGTGCTGCGCAGGCGTTGCAGGCGCGCGTCGACGACGGCATTGAGTATGTCGTCCTTGGATTTGAAGTAGTAATAGAAATTGCCGCGCGGCACCGCCGCGGCCTCGGCGATCTCACTGAATGATGTGTGATTATATCCCTGCTCGTAAAACAGCCGGTTCGCAGCAGATACTATCTGCTGACGGACTTCCTCGCCCTGTTGCTTGCTGGCCATAGATGAAGACAAACGCTGATTTGAGTTCGACATAGTGTAACGTCTCCGCCATCCCCGGGACAACGAATATACCGGGTGCAATGATTTCGCTGATGAACCGGCCACCGCAGTAACCCTGGATGCCGTTGTTTATCTTGACACGCGGCCCGGATTGATCTAATTTTAGTCAGACATATGTCTTAGTCAAGTTTATGTAGATAGAGTTCGTGATTCCTGGTTTCTTGATTCAAGGTGTCGGCGCGTAGGCGTCCGATCAATCCGCGGAGTGGAATAGGAGGTCATATGGGACAGATAAACAAAATCAGCAATCACGACAACGGCGGCGTGGTTGCGCTGGGAAAGGAAGGCGCCGCCCTGGATCAATGGTTCGATGATCGATTCGAAAAGAAAATGCAGGAGCGCGAGGCGGCCAGGACACCCTCCATGGCTATCATCGCCACCAAGGGCACTATGGATTGGGCCTATCCACCCTTCATCCTGGCATCCACCGGCGCGGCGCTGGGCTGGGACGTATCGATATTTTTTACTTTCTACGGCCTGAGTCTGCTGAAGAAAGATTTAAAAGATCTAGAGATAAGCCCGTTGGGCAATCCGGCCATGCCGATGAAAATGCCCTTCGGACCGAAATGGTTCAAAAAAGTTGAATGGAAAATCCCCAACCTGGTGATGGCCGGCGTGCCTGGATTCGAAAGGCTGGCAACCGGCCTGATGAAGCAGACCATCAAAAATACCGGCGTCGCCACCATCGCGGAACTGCGTGAGCTGTCACTCGAGGCGGGCGTCAAGATGGTCGCGTGCCAGATGACCGTCGACTTATTCGGAATGAACAGGGCGGATTTCATCCCCGAGGTAACGGATTACATCGGTGCGGCAAGTTTCCTGCCCGTGGCGCAGCAAGCCGATGTTAGTCTATTTATATAGAACGTTATATAGAACGAGAGGAACGGGCCTCTAAGAAGGGCGTGGTGGAGATATGGTTCGACCGTTGTCAGGGTCCAGGGCTGGATCCTGACAACGGTTGTGCCAGGCGGTGTAGACTGAACTTTTAAAGCACAGGGCACAAAACCATGACGCCAGCCATCAACGATGACGCCTACTATCGAGCATTCAGCGGCCACTTCACCAGCCTCCTCACCTGGCAACAGCTCGATGAGTTCTGGAGCGCGGTGCGGCGCACAGCGGGGTCCGGCTGGTATGTGTATGCCGTGGGCGAGCCGGTACCGCAGCAGGCGATCGGCGAGGAGCAAGTCATACGTTTTGTCCATGAGGTGGACGCCTTGCTGCACAAGGAACACGACGAGGAGTACTGCGG
>JAYUBZ010000007.1:0-6475 GCA_043740595.1 Gammaproteobacteria bacterium | reverse complement strand
CCGTCGCGCGGGCGATATAAGGTATATCTCATCGACGAGGTGCACATGCTCTCCGGGCACAGTTTCAACGCGCTGTTGAAGACCCTGGAAGAACCACCGCCGCACGTCAAGTTTTTGCTCGCCACCACCGATCCGCAGAAGTTGCCGGTGACGGTCCTGTCGCGTTGCCTGCAATTCAATCTCAAGCGCCTGCAGCCGTCGCAGATCGAAGGACAACTTGCGAAGATACTCAGCGCCGAGGGCATCACCTTCGACGCCGCCTCCCTGGCGCTGCTGGCACGCTCCGCCGATGGTAGCCTGCGTGACTCCTTGAGTCTGCTGGATCAGGCCATCGCCTTCGGTGGCGGCCGGGTGACGGAGGCGGATGTGCGCGAGATGCTCGGTAGTATCGACCACTCCGTTATCATGGATCTGCTCGATGCCCTGGCGGCGCTGGATGCAGCAAGGTTGCTGCAGGTGGTGGCCAGCGCCACCGAACGCAGTCTCGATGTGGATACCCTGCTGCAGGATTTGCTGCTGGCGCTGCACCGGATCTCTGTGGCGCAGGTCGCCCCCGAGGTGGTGGACGCGCTCGGGGATGAGCAGGCAAAACTCACCCAGCTCGCGCGTGCCCTCACACCCGAGGATGTGCAGCTCTTTTATCAAATCGGTCTGATGGGCCGACGTGACTTGCCGTTCGCCCCTGACCCGCGCAGCGGTCTGGAAATGATACTGCTGCGCATGCTGGCCTTCCGGCCGGCGTCGGTGCCCGGTGGCGAGGTGCGCACCACTGTGGCACGCAGCGCGCAACCGGCATCGGCCGCATCGGTCGCTTCCACAACACCGACAGCCCCACCACTGGCGCGCGCCACGACCTCGGCCCCGTCTAAGCACACGCTGGACAGTACCCAACAGGCGCCGACGCGGCCGGCATCACCGCCCAGTGACTGGGCCGGCATGCTGGCGCAGCTCAAGCTGACAGGTCTGGTGCGCGAACTCGCCACCAATGCCAGTCTCGACGCCTACGCCGATGGGGTAATGCGCCTCACCCTGGACGCCACGTTTGCGCACTTGCTGAACAAAGAGCGCGAGACGGCATTAAAAGAAACCCTGCAGACCTTGCTCGGGCAGGCACTGACGCTGCAGATACGTATCGGCAGTCCGGCGGCGGAAACGCCGGCGCGCGAGAAGATCAGAAGCCAGGACGAGCGCCAGCAGGCCGCCACCACGGCCATCGCCGAGGATCCAAACGTGCGCAGTCTGCAGGAGGCCTTCAACGCGCGCGTGAATCCGGGTTCGATACGGCCGAAACTGTGAGGCGAAAGAAATAACGATGGAGGGCATCAGATGAAAGGCGGATTAGGCAACATTATGAAGCAGGCGCAGGCCATGCAGGAAAACATGCGCAAGGCCCAGGAGGAATTGGCCAAGATTGAAGTGATCGGGAACGCCGGCGGCGGTCTGGTGACCGTCGTCATGACCTGTCGGCATGACGTGCGGCGGGTGCAGATCGAGGCATCGCTCATGCAGGACGACAAAGAGGTGCTGGAGGATCTGATCGCCGCCGCCATGAACGACGCGGTGCGCAAAGTCGAACACACCACGCAGGAGCGCATGGCCGGTCTGACTGCCGGACTCAATATCCCTGGTTTGAACCTTCCGTTTTAATCCTGAATGTCCGACTCACCTGCCATCGAGAATTTGAAACAGGCCTTGCGACGGCTTCCGGGCGTCGGCCCCAAGACTGCGCAGCGCATGACCTACCACCTGCTGGAACGCGATCGGGCCGGCGCGCGTCTGATCGCCGAGGCCGTGGTCCACGCGCTTGAACGTGTCGGCCACTGCGAGCGCTGCAATAATCTCAGCGAGCAAACGCTGTGCGGCATCTGCAGCGCCGAGCGGCGCGATGCCGGGTTGCTGTGCGTGGTGGAATCCCCCGCTGATCTGTTGTCCCTGGAACAGTCGGCGGCGTACAACGGCCTGTATTTCGTTTTGATGGGGCATCTGTCCCCCCTGGATGGTATCGGTCCGGACGAGCTGGGTATCGCGCGTCTCGAGATGCTGATGGACAAGGGCGACATCCGCGAAGTGATTTTGGCCACCAACCTGACGGTCGAAGGCGAGGCCACCGCCCATTACATCGGCGAGCTGGCGCGTGCCCGTGGCCTGTTGGTGACGCGTATCGCTCACGGCGTGCCTTTGGGTGGTGAGCTGGAGTACACGGATCGTGGGACCTTGGCGCGCGCCTTCAGCGGACGGCGCGAGGCGTGAACGGATCGCGCGGGCTTGTAGTGACTGATTTGGACTGGCCGGCAAAAAAATTTCTATAAATTATCCGAGGAGGTAACACGTGCAACCCAGTTCCGGTGCCGATGTATTTTTTCTTCTGATGGGCGCGGTCTTGGTGCTGGCGATGCATGCCGGTTTCGCATTTCTCGAACTCGGAACCGTACGCAAGAAGAACCAGGTGAACGCACTGGTGAAAATTCTGGTGGATTTCTCCGTGTCCACGGTGGTGTACTTTGTAGTGGGGTATAGCGTGGCCTATGGCGTCAATTTTTTTGTCGCCGCACCGGTGCTCGCGGCCAAAAGCGGTTACGCATTGATGAAATTCTTTTTTCTGCTGACCTTCGCCGCCGCGGTGCCGGCCATCGTTTCCGGCGGCATCGCCGAGCGTGCCCGGTTCTTTCCGCAGTTGATCGCGACCGCGGTCATCGTCGGTCTGATTTATCCCTTTTACGAAGGCATCGTCTGGGGTGACCGCTACAACGTGCAGCTGTTGCTCGAGTCGAGCTTCGGCGCCAAGTTCCATGATTTTGCCGGATCGATCGTGGTGCACGCCATGGGTGGCTGGCTCGCCCTGACGGCGGTCATGCTGCTGGGTGCGCGTCGTGGTCGTTACACCGCCGACGGCAAGGTGATCGCCATCCCGCCGTCGAGTATACCGTTCCTGGCCCTCGGCTCGTGGATACTGGTGGTCGGCTGGTTCGGATTCAATGTGATGAGCGCCCAGGGCGTGGACAATGTCACCGGGCTGGTAGCCGTGAATTCCCTCATGGCCATGGCCGGTGGTGTGCTGGGTGCGCTGGTGGCAGGCAGAAATGACCCGGGCTTCGTGCACAATGGCGCCCTCGCCGGGTTAGTCGCGATCTGCGCCGGCTCCGATGTGGTGCATCCCATCGGTGGCTTTGTCATCGGTGCCGTCGCTGGCGGCCTGTTTGTCTATGCCTTCATGCTTACGCAAAACCGCTGGAAGATCGATGACGTGCTGGGCGTCTGGCCGCTGCACGGTCTGACGGGTGTTTGGGGCGGGCTCGCCTGCGGTATCTTCGGCAAGGCGGGCATGGGTGGCATGGGTGGCGTATCGTTTATTGCTCAGCTCATCGGTACCGTGGGCGGCGTGAGTATCGCGCTCATGGGTGGCTTCATCGTGTATGGCACGCTGAAGCGATGGGTGGGAATACGTCTGAGCCACGAAGAGGAGTATGCCGGTGCCGACCTGAGTGTGCACAAGATCAGCGCCAACCCGGAAGAGGAGATGACCCACTGAACGAAATTCACGCCATCGCCCGGGCACGGGTAGGGTGGACATCGCCCACCATCAGGTGCTTCGGCGGTCGTGTGGCGGTGGGCCCTACATTCTCTGTCTCCCTGTTATGCATAGGACCCAAGACGATCGCTATTCAGCCATCCAGCAAACGGTTGATTTTTGCAGCGCAGATAAAGTCGTTGTGCGATAAGCCACCGATGGCATGCGTGCTGTAGCGCACGTGGCAGCGCTTGTAGCCGACCTCGATGTCCGGGTGATGATCCTCGCGATGCGCGATCCACGCCAGGGCATTCACGAAGGCCATGGTCTCGTAATAATTTTTGAACAGATAGGTGCGGCTGATTTCGCTGGTATCCGCGTTCATCGACCAGCCTTGGGCCTGGCCGATGAGGCGCTCGGCCTGATCGCGCGTCAGGCGGTCGACGCCGCCTTCGCACGGCACGCAGCGTTGACGTGCCAGGTCCGCGCCATCCGCAGCGCCAGGGCTGTTAGAATTTGTAGTAGGTTTCATTGAGATATTTCGTCAGGTCGTTGAGTTGCGCGTCGCTGTAATGACGTGACAGGTTGTTGTTGCAGGCATGCACCTGACCGACCAGGCCTTCGATCGTCTTGACGTGATGGTCCTTGCGTGTGTACACCTCACTGCCGTGACACTTGGTGCAACCGGCGTCGTTCAGCTGCTTGCCCTTGGCGGCGTCACCGGGGAGCATGGATTCCGCTTGTACTCCCTGCGCCAGACAGCTTAGGACGATGACTGCAAAGATCGATTTTTTCATACTGTGTCTCCTTATGGAGTTGTGGGATGATCAGGCCAGTCCCTGCAGATGCGCGATGCGCACCGGGGCCGGGGGATGGGAATCGTAGAAGGCGGAATACAGCGGGTCCGGCGTGAGGGTGCTGGCGTTTTCCTTGTAGAGTTTCACCAGGGCGCTCACCAGACTCTTCGCATCCGCTTGCTCGGCGGCAAAGCTGTCCGCCTCGAACTCGTGTTTGCGCGAACCCCAGGCCATGAGGGGCGAGAGGAAGAAGGTGAACACCGGCCCGGCCAGCAGGAACAGCATGAGCGCGGTATAGGTCGATGGCTGGCCGATGCCGAGCCCGTGAAAAAACCACTCCTGGCGTATCAACCAGCCGAGCAGGGCAAGGCCCGCGAGGCTGGCGCCGAAGGTCAGCAGCAGGCGTTTGAGTACGTGGCGGCGCTTGAAGTGACCGAGCTCGTGCGCCAGCACCGCCTCGATCTCTTTTTCCCGCAGGCTGGTGAGCAGGGTGTCGTAGAAGATGATGCGCTTGGTCTTGCCGAAGCCGGTGAAGTAGGCGTTGCCGTGGGCCGAGCGGCGTGAACCGTCCATGACATAGATGCCGCGGCTCTTGAACCCGGTGCGTTTGAGCAGGGCCTGGATGCGTTTCTGCACCTTGCTGTCCTTGAGTGGCGTAAACTTGTTGAACAGCGGGGCGATCAGGCTGGGATAAGCCCAGACCATCAGCAGCGTGAACGCGGTCCACAGCAGCCAGACATACAACCACCAGGCATCACCCGCCTCCTGCATCAGCCACAATACCGCCAGCAGCAGCGGTATGCCGATGACGATGAACAATGCGGACTGTGTCAGCAAATCGATGATGTAGGTCTTGAGCGTGGTTTTGTTGAATCCAAAACGCTGCTCGATGACGAAGGTCATGTAAAGCGAAGAAGGCAGATCCAACATGCCCATGATGAGAAAGGCCGCGAGCATGAAGCCGGTGCCGGTAAGCAAGGGGTTGTAGTCCAGGCTGCGCAGGGTCTGGTCGAGGAATTCCAGTCCACCGCCCAGGGTCCAGGCGATCAGCAGCAGGTTGCCGATGCTGGCATCCAGCAGGCCGAAGCGACTCTTGGCGACGGTGTAATCCGCGGCCTTCTTGTGGGCGCGCAGCAGGATCTTGCCTTTGAAGGGGGCCGGCACGGCGTGGCGATGAAGTCCGATATGCCGCCGATGACGCCAGCCCAGCCACATCTGCGCGGCCTGCATGGCCAGCAGCAGCGATAAAAACACGATAGAGAAACTATTCATGGCTTGGAATGTTATGCTACCCGTTGGAAAAAATTAATCTTAAGCTAATTTCGGAGAAAACGCATGCCGCAGGATCCCAATGCCCTGGTGTGGATAGACCTTGAAATGACCGGGTTAAACACCGACACCGACCGGATTATTGAGATCGCGACTATCGTGACCGATGCCAATCTCAACATTGTGGCGCAGGGTCCGGTGCTGGCGGTGCATCAATCGGACGAGGTGCTGGCGGGCATGGACGAGTGGAATACCCGCACCCACACCGGCAGCGGCCTGGTGGAGCGGGTCAAGGCCTCCACCCTGACAGCGGCGCAAGCGGAACAACAGACCCTGGAGTTCCTGCAGCAACACGTGCCGAAAGGAAAATCCCCCCTGTGTGGCAACAGCATCTGCCAGGATCGCCGCTTCCTCGCGCGCAGCATGCCTGCTCTGGAGGCCTATGTGCACTACCGCAACCTGGATGTCAGTTCTATCAAGGAGCTGATCAAGCGTTGGCGGCCTGCCTTGAACAATGGCTTCGAAAAAAAGAATACCCATCAGGCCCTGGATGATATCCTTGAATCCATCGAGGAGTTGAAGTACTACCGCGAGCATTTTTTGCGTCTGTCCTGATGCCTGAGTCGGAACAGGGCCTGCAAAACGTCGCGCCCTAGTTATTGCAGGGTGGGCATCGCCCACCGGCGGTGATCACCAACGCCGCGTCTGGTGGGCGATGCACTGGAAACTGCTCCTGCGTTTGCCCCAAGGGGCTTGGCGCCAGTACTTCCGCCATCTCGGCGCCGGTTCCCGACAGCGCTCAGCCTCGCCCATCCATGGGCTCGCCTGGCGGTCGCCCACCCTACGTACAGTGCACTCCGCTTAGAAAGCTCTAAACAAGTTGCAGGAACTATCACGCTGG
>JAYUBZ010000006.1:0-2265 GCA_043740595.1 Gammaproteobacteria bacterium | reverse complement strand
GTATAATCCACCCTACATTTTCGAATTTTTAGAGGTTCCCTATATAGACTGTACCTACGCGCCTTGTATGGAGTGGGAACTTTTTACTGCTCCCGCTTTCCCCTGGCGCCATGGACCACCAGTTGCTAGATTGCTAGTGAGTGCGTGGGATGGTCTCAGAGGTGTAGCGATGTCGGAGCCGTCTTAAATCAATTGATCGCCCAGTGGCGTGTGAGTGTATGGGAAACGTGAAACAGGCAAGACCGATAGCGGGACCGGGACATCAACCCTCATCGGGCGTGGTGCACGCCGTGAGCGTTCTGATGCTGGCGACGTTATTAGGCGCCTGCTCCACGCCGCCACTGCCCAAGCCGGTGCATGATGAACAGGCCGAAGGCAAGCCGCTGCCCTATGAACCGCCAGCGGTGGAGACGGTGATACCACCGGTGTTGCCGCCGGTGACACCGCGTGTGGTGGTGCGTGGGGCGCGCCTGGTTAAAGTGGTGGCCCTCACCTTCGATGCCTGTTCCACGTCCAAACCCAGTCAGTACGATCCACGCATCACCTCGATACTTTTGGATATGAAGGCGCCGGCGACCCTGTTCCTCGGTGGCAAGTGGATGGAAGAACACCCCGAGCAGACCCGTTACCTGGCGTCGATGCCGCAGTTCGAATTGGGCAACCATACCTTTCTGCATCCCCACATGACCAAGGTGTCGGATCAACGTGCCCGCGATGAGCTGAAATGGACGCAGGAGATGATGTATACCCTGACCGGCCGGCAGGCCACGTTGTTTCGTGCGCCCTACGGCGAGATTGACGACAGAGTTGTTAAACTCGCCGCCGACGCGGGCATGACGACCATCCAGTACGACCTGCCCTCCGGCGATCCGGATGAGCACGCCACCAGGGATAAATTGGTGGAGTACGTCACCACCGTGGCCAAGAACGGCTCCATTGTGGTGATGCATATCAATGGGCATGGACGGCATACCGCCGAGGCCTTGCCCCGCATTATCAAACGCCTGCGCAAGCGCGGCTTCGAGCTGGTGACGGTGAGCGAGCTGTTGCGGCGTCAGGCGGAGGCGGAGGCGCAGGGCAAGGCGCGTTGAGCCTGCGCGAGGGTGATGCGGGCCTTAACTGTTATGACACTGCGGTCGTTCCTCACCATGACAACAGCGGAATGACGACCCCGCGCCGTGGTGCCCTTTAAGTAGCCGTGCAGGGTGGGCATCGCCCACCGTGGGGCGTGAACCGAGGCTAAAAATCCACAGAGAATTCGCCCAACCCGCCGCAGGCCTGATAATATTCCGCCATGTCGACCCGTCATGCCTTACTCCGCCTGCTGTCCGATGGCCGCTTTCATTCCGGAACGGACTTGGGACTGGCCCTGGGCGTGAGCCGCGCCGCGGTGTGCAAGACCATCAAATCCCTGGGCGAGACCGGCATGGCTATCCACCGGGTCACCGGTCGTGGCTATCGGCTGGAACAGCCGTTTGCCCCCCTTGATCGGCAACGCATCCTCACCGAACTCCAACGCCTCGCGCCGCCGTCATCCGCTGCCCTCACCCTTGAGGTCCTGGAGGAAACCGATTCCACCAGCTCCCATCTCCTGCAAGGCGCCGACGATCGCGGCGGTCGCGTCTGCCTGGCGGAGGTCCAGCGCCAGGGGCGTGGTCGGCGCGGGCGTCGCTGGGTGGCCACGCCCTGGCACAACATCCTGCTGTCCATGGCTTGGCGTTTCGACCAGGGGCCGGCGACCCTCGCGGGCCTGAGTCTCGCCGCCGGCGTCGCGGCCTTGCATGCGTTACAGGATTATGGCGTCAGCGGTGTCGGCCTCAAGTGGCCCAACGACCTGTTATGGGGCGGACGCAAGCTCGCCGGCCTGCTGGTGGATATCCGCGGCGAGGCCGCCGGGCCGTGCAGCGCGATTGTGGGTCTTGGATTGAATGTGTACCTCGACCCGCGCGACGCGGACGCCATCGATCAACCCTGGGTCGATCTGCACAGCGTGCTCAAACTCACCATCGACCGCAACCGGCTCGCGGCCCTGTTGATCCATCATTTCAGGGAAATGTTCCGCCGCTTCGAGACCGAGGGTCTGGCGGCGTTTCGGAGCGAGTGGGAGGCGCATCATTGTTACGCGCAACAGCGTGTGTGTCTGTTGCAAGGTGACACACGGATCGAAGGCAGCGTGCAGGGCATCGATGACAGTGGCGCGCTGCTGATCCGTGAAACCAGTGGCGTATTGCGGCGCTTTCATTCCGGCGAGATCAGCCTGCGCGC
>JAYUBZ010000005.1:0-4114 GCA_043740595.1 Gammaproteobacteria bacterium | reverse complement strand
TATCGTTTTCGAAGCGTGGTGTACTGCGCGGTCTGCATTATCAGTATCCCGGTTGGCAGGGTAAATTAGTCAGCGTGATCACCGGCGAGATCTTTGACGTGGTGGTGGATATCCGCAAGGATTCGCCCACCTTTGGCCAGTGGCATGGTGAGATGTTGTCCGCGGATAATCACAAGCAGCTCTACGTGCCGGCGGGCTTCGCCCACGGATTCTGCGTCACCAGCGACACGGCGCACGTGCTGTACAAGGTGACCGACTATTACAACCCGGGACGCGAGCACACCCTGTTGTGGAACGACCCGACGCTGGGGATCGCTTGGCCCATTCCGCAACCGCTGTTGTCCGCCAAAGACACCGAAGGTAAATTACTCAAGGACCTGATCCTCCCGGCATGAAGATCCTGCTCTTCGGTCACCGTGGACAACTGGGTTCGTTCCTTGCGCAGCAGTTGCCGCGGCTCGGCACGCTGGCAGGCTACGATCGGGAGGAGTGCGACCTGGGGGATGCCGTGGCTTTGCGGCGGGTCATCGAACAGGAGCGCCCAGGCATCATCGTCAATGCCTCGGCCTATACCGCGGTGGACCAGGCGGAGTCGGATGCCGCCAATGCGCAGCGTGTCAACGTGGACGCGCCGGCGATGATGGCGCAGGCCGCGTCGGCGCAGGGCGCGCTGCTGGTGCATTATTCCACCGACTATGTCTTCGACGGCAAGGCGCAGAGTCCCTACACCGAGGCATCCGCCACCCAACCCAGCGGTGTGTACGCCACCACCAAGCTTGCGGGTGAACAGGCAGTGGTAGCGGGTTGTGCGCAGCACCTGATACTGCGCACCGCCTGGCTTTATTCCAACCAGGGCAAAAACTTTTTCAAGACCATGCTGCGTCTGGCGGAGGAGCGTACGGAGTTGCGCGTGGTCAACGACCAGACCGGCAGTCCGACTTACGCCCGGCTGGTGGCGGAGACGACACTCGCTATGCTGGAGCAGATGTTCGAGGGCGGCCGGTTGCAATCTGCGCGTTGCGGCTTGTACCACGTCGCCTGCCAAGGCAGCGCCACCTGGTATGAGTTTGCCCGTCACATTATCCAGTCGGCGGGCAAGGCCGACCGGGTGCGTGTATTACCCATCCCGACGAGCGAGTACCCAACCCCCGCGCCGCGGCCGGCGTATTCAGTGTTGAGCGGCGCCAAGCTCCAACGGGTTTTCGGATTGCGTCTGCCGGATTGGCAAACGGGCCTGGAGCAATGTTTTGCTGACCGCACCACAGACGGCTAGCGCCGCCGCCCTCGGCGAAGACGGGCCGTTCAGCGGACGCCTGACGGGCTTTGTCGCGCGGCCTACGCAGCAGGATATGGCGGCGCGCATCGAGCAGGCGATCGAAGATCGTGCGGTGTTTATCGCCGAGTCCGGCACCGGCACCGGCAAGACCCTGGCCTATCTGGTGCCGGCCATCCTGTCGGGCAAAAAAGTACTCATCTCCACCGGCACCAAGGCGCTGCAGGATCAACTGTTTCAGCGCGATCTGCCCACCATCCGCGATGCCCTGGGCGTGCCGGTGACGACTGCCTTGCTCAAGGGCCGGGCGAACTATCTGTGCCTGCATCGCCTGGAGCGGGCCGAGATCGAGACGCGCTTCGGGACTAGCGTGCGCACGGATAATCTGCGCAAGATCCGCGAGTGGGCCGGACGCACGGCCTCCGGTGACACCAGCGAACTGGCGGACGTGCCCGAAGAGGTGGAGGTGTGGCCGCAGGTGACCTCCACGCCGGAGAACTGTCTCGGCAGCACCTGCGAGTATTTCAATACCTGTTTCGTCAACAAGGCGCGGCGCGAGGCCTTGGCGGCGGAGATCCTGGTGGTGAATCATCATCTGTTTTTTGCCGATCTGGTGTTGCGTGAAGAAGGCTTCGGTCAACTCCTGCCCGGGGTCGAGGCGGTGATCTTCGACGAGGCCCACCAGCTGCCGGACATTGCGTCGAATTTTTTCGGCAGCACCGTGAGCAGCCAGCAGTTGCTGGGCCTGGGCCGGGATAGCATCACCGAAGAACACAAGGAGCACAGCGCGGTGGCGGGACTGGAGGCGGCGGCGCGCGTCCTCGACAAGGCGGTGGCAGACCTGCGCCTCGCCCTGGGCATCGAACCGCGCCGCGCTGCGTGGGGCAAGATCGAGCAGCACAAACCCTTTCAGGTTGCCTTGGAGGCCATGCGGTCGGCATTAACGCAGCTGTCGGCACTGCTGGAGCGCGCCGCCGTCAAGGGCACCGGCCTGGCCAACTGCTGGCGGCGATCCCAGGAGCTGCTCGATCGCGTGTTCCTGTTGAGCGATCAACCGCCGCCCGAACATGTGCGCTGGTTCGAAACCAGTGCGCGCCATTTTGTCCTGCGCATGACGCCCATGGATATCGCCACGCCGTTCCATCAGTGTCTGGCGGATGGCAAGAAGGCCTGGATATTTACCTCGGCCACCCTCGCTGTCGGTAAGAGTTTCAGCCATTTTCAGGCGCAGCTCGGCCTGGGCGAGGCGCAGACGGCGCAGTGGGAAAGTCCCTTCGACTATGCGACTCAGGCGTTGCTGTATGTCCCGCGGGGAATGCCGCCACCCTCGGTGCCGGACTACACCGAGCGTGTGGTGGAGCGGGCGATACCGGTGCTCGAGGCCAGCCGCGGTCGCGCGTTTATGTTGTTCACCAGTCATCGTGCCTTGAAGTTGGCCGCGGAGCTGCTGTCCGGACGCATCGCCTATCCGTTATTGGTCCAGGGTAGCGCGCCACGCTCGGAGTTGTTGCAGCGTTTTCGCGACCTCGGCAACGCCGTGCTCCTGGGGACCAGCAGTTTCTGGGAAGGGGTGGATGTGCGCGGCGAGGCATTGTCCACCGTGATCATCGACAAGTTGCCCTTTGCCTCCCCGGACGATCCGGTGCTGCAGGCGCGCGGCGAAGCCATGGAGCGGGAAGGGCGCAGTGCCTTCATGGAGTATCTGTTGCCCAACGCCGTGATTGCCTTAAAGCAGGGGGCGGGACGCCTGATTCGCGATGTGCAAGACAAAGGCGTGTTAATGCTGTGCGACCCACGTTTGCTCAGCAAGGGTTATGGCAAAATATTTCTTGCCAGCCTGCCGCCCCTGCGCCGCACCCATGACCCGGCGGTGGTCCAGGCATTTTTTTCGCAAGACATCTGATCTGCCGGACGCCCATCGGCCGATGATTGCGGTGTTTCGCGTTATGGACGGTGGTGTTTTTATCCTTTCCTTTTATACTATGCCCCGCTTCACTGATAGACTTGGGGTTGAGGTTATGATTTTATACTCGGCGCCTTGTGCCGCAAAGGTCGGGCGTATATTCAACAGGAGCTGCCCGGTTATCCATGAAAGTAAGTCTTGCTTCGATCATGCTTTGCCTCGCCACCCTGTTGGGTATGGACGGTTGTGTTGCGCCGCCAGTCGAGCCCTTGCCGGCCTTGACGGTCACCGTCCCGGAGCAGGTGGAGAACGGTAACTTTGTCCCGTTTCTCATCACCTCGGACCGGCCGTTGAAGAGTGGCGAAGAGTTGGTGCTGAAGGCGGACAATGAGGTGATATACAAAGTTCGCACCTCCGGCAAGGTGTCGGTCTATAGCTTTTCCGGCAGACTGCGCATGCGGCACAGCGGCTTGCTGCATGTCGTCGTGACCACCCGTAGCGGCGGCAAGGTCGCCACCAGCGTGAACGTGACGGTGGCTCAGGGCGGGAAAATTCCGTTGAGCGGTGTAACGGGCAATTCCAATAAAACCCGGGTGCAGGGCGATGAAGTCCTGGTGCTCTTTATCAATGATATGCCCCTTAAGGGGTATATCGAATCCGCCACCATCGCGCTGCGCGATGGCAACATCCAGATCAGCGGAACGCCATTGCTCGCGGAAAAACCCCAACTGGGTTTTCGTACGCATAATTCATTGCAGAAGGTCGAGGTCACCGCCACCGTCGACACATCGTCTTAACGGTTACTGTGCCGCGACGGCGGCCGGTGCCCGAGGACGCAAGCCGCTAGGGAAGCTCTGATTAAGTCCCCACTGTCATTTCGACCGAAGGGAGAAATCCAGTAACACCATGATGACGCTGAACCATCTCAATGTCAGATT
>JAYUBZ010000004.1:0-2116 GCA_043740595.1 Gammaproteobacteria bacterium | reverse complement strand
GCTTCCCCCGCCTGTGTCGCAGGAGGTTACTCAGGGCACGGTGTGTTCCCTCGATGGCATGACGCTGATGGATTATCCCGGTCCCAAGGGACAGATTCATTATGCCGATGGCAGCACCGATTTTTTCTGTGATACGGTTGAAATGTTTTCCATCATGCTGCGGCCGGAACAGCAGAAGCATATCCGCGCCGTCTTCACCCAGGATATGGGCAGGGCGGAATGGCGTGAGCCCAGGGGCCAGTGGATCGACGCGCACAGCGCCTACTATGTGCGCGGCAGCCGTCAGCACGGCTCCATGGGTCCGACCCTGGCCGCCTTCGCCACGCGCGCGGATGCCCAGGCGTTCGCGCAGAAATACGGCGGCAGCGTGCTGGCCTTTGGCGAGGTGACCATCGACATGGTCGATCTGTATGGCGGTGCCGCGCACGACCGCGAAATGTAGGGAGCCTATGGCCAATTTCTATGAAAATCTCGCCCCCGAGGATGTCGCTGTCCTCGACCGCCTTGCGATGCTGCTGATCGAATTGCGTGAGGCCCACATGACACTGCTCGCACGCCATGCCGTGGCCAGCGAAGATGATCTGTACGACAGACTGCGTGCCGGCCGCATCATCGAGCATACGGCCTACGAGGATTATCTCGGCGCCCGGATCATCGAATCGACACGTCAGGCGGTGCGCGCGCAGCTGCGTGATTATATGCTGCAGATAAAACCAGGAGCGGAGGGCAGGAACCTGCATGCCCAGCTGTCCGACGCGCTGGTCACGCACTACGGCGAGCGTCTGCAAGGCGTACCGCGCCAGTCCCTCGACGCGTTGACCCTGCTGTTCGATAGCGGTCTCGGGGTGGAGCTGCGTTTCGCCGACGCCCATGAATATTCCATCTACTGGCAGTGGCCGGACGGGGAGGGGCGTATTGACACGGCGCCTATGCACGCCCAGCTTGCGACGTGCCCGAATCACCTGCACACCGCCGACGGCAGCCTGCGTCCCGATCCACTGACGCAACCCGGCAGGGAGCCCTGGAAGAATCTGCAGGCCGTGCTCGACGCCATTCTGAAGAATCCGCGGCTGGAGACGGACCTTTGAAGTTGGTAATGACCAGCCTCGTTGTAACCTTTGCTTTAGGCGGCGGTTGCCGGTCACGTCGATTTCGTTTCGTCAGTGTTGATGGATAACGTCGGCTCCGGCGCGCGTTACTGTGGCGCTGACATCGAGTCGGGCGGAGCCCCTGAAGTGCAACCGCAGGCGCACCGGGTCTCCAGCACGCAGCGCGTGCTTGGGCCGCATGAGCATGAGGTGCGTGCCTCCTGGCGCCAAGACCTGTCGACCCTGGGCCGGGATGCTCAAGTCCTTAAGATGCGTCATGCTGGCTACACCGTTGACGATTTGGCTGGCATGGATTTCCACCGCCGCGAAATCCGGGCTGGAGACGGACACCAGGGTCTGGGCCTGGGCGCCGGGGTTGACGATCACCAGGTAGGCCGCGAGGACCGTCGCGCCGGGGGGCGCCTCCTGGATCCACGCATCCTGCACCTGCGGAGTCGTAGCGGCATGGGTAGTGGTGACTAAGGCGACCAGAAACATCAGTGACAGGTGCAGGCGCCGCATCAAAATTTTTCCAGGTGGCGCAGGTTGGCCGCCATCTGCTGCGCGTTCTGCGGGGCGGAAAAAAGCCCGCGCATGCGCGCCTGCGGGTCCACGAGGAACACGGCGGCGCTGTGGTCCACCAGATAATCACCCGCGGTGTTCTTGTCCACATGGTAGTAGGCCCCCAGGGCCTGGGTCAGTTTGTCGAGTTCACTCGGGGGACCGCTGATACCAAGAAAGTCCGGATCGAAATAACGGGTGTAACGCTCCATGACTTCCGGCGTGTCGCGCGCCGGATCCACCGACACAAATACATACTGGATGATTTTGTTCTGCTCACCCAGGAGCTGGTGCACCTGTTTCAGCGTAGCCAGGGTCGTGGGACAGATATCCGGGCAGTGGGTGTAGCCGAAGAACAGCAGGCTCCATTTGCCATGCAGGCGCGCCAGATCGAATACCTGATCGTGCTGGTCACGCAGTTCAAACGCCGCGATCTCCCCGCGCGGGGGAATCAGGGTCATGCCGGC
>JAYUBZ010000003.1:0-2586 GCA_043740595.1 Gammaproteobacteria bacterium | reverse complement strand
GGCGACATCGGTGTGCGCGCGGCCTTGCTCGAGGCCTGCCCCGTGCGTCTGCGGCCGATTCTTATGACATCCTTCGCCACCATCGCCGCCGCGCTGCCCCTGGCGCTGGCCATCGGTCCCGGCGCGGAGACGCGTGTGCCCATGGCCCTCGCCGTTATCGGCGGGGTGATCGTATCCACCCTGTTGACGTTGTTTGTGGTGCCGTGTGTATATGAAGTTTTGTCGGGACTCCATTGGCGCAAAGCGCCGCGTGCTTCCGTCTAGGTGACCCGTTACAGTGCGGATCTATCATCTCTGAGCGGAATGGCACTTACTTAACGTAAGTCCTCGCACCAGTAACGTAGGCAATGCACACACGCCCAGGAAACCCCTCCTGCTCCAGGTGACGTCCCTTCCCCCTTTCAGGGGGAAGGGACTGAACCGTGGCCGGGTTTTGCCGGGTGCGTGGGGGGACACCTCTGCACGGGTCGCGGGACTTACGCGCGATGGTCTGCGGAGGGTGATGGGCACTTCACCTATAACGTGGCCTGATCATGGCTTGCATGCTTAAGTTAAGTGCCATTCATCTCTGAGCGGTATTTCCTGGTCTTGGTGGGTTAGCCTTTCCCCAGCGTTTCTGGTCGTTTCCGCTGCGTTTGTCCACCGAGAAATACCCTTCGTCTGTCGCTGCCCTGTATTTCAGTGGAAATCATTATATGTTGGAATTTATCGAGTGACTGTTGCGTCCTTTATAACTATATAGATGTGCGTTACCCCTAGTAGTTGATTAGCAAATACGCATAACAATAACAAAATGTTGTTAGTGGTGTATCAAGGCCCCGTCCAAGTGCGGGGCTTTTTTTGCCTGCCGTGTTTATTTTCCTGGTCCGTCCTTGTCCTCGTCGTCATCGCCTTTCGGCAACCCCGCCTTGGCTTTTTTCTTGCGTAACCAAAACACCACGCCGGCGGCGATACCGCCGAGGATCAGGTTGATGACGGTAAATACGCCCAGCGCCATCCATGGATTGAAGGTCGCCTCGGTCTTTTCCGGTGGGTGAGCCGGCGCGGGTGTGTCCGCGTGAGTAACGGCTGATTTTTGTTTGGGTGTCTCCGTCTCAACGGGAGGCGGGGTCACCGCGGGGGTGGGGCTGACCGCCGCAGGATGTTCGGCCACGGGCGGCGTGGCGCCCGGGGCCGGGGGCAGGACGTTGAAGTAACGCACGACGCTGCGCTCAAAGGTCGGGTTCTTGGCGACGAGGCGCAGCTCGTAGGTGCCGGGCAGGTACACGTCGAGGCTGCCGGCGTAGATGCCATCGCCGGCGATTTTATCGCCGGGTTCGGCATTATCGAACAGCGAGAATTTCGCCAGCTTGCCGTCCGGGCGCTTGAGCTCCGCGAAGAACTGGGTGCTGGCGAGTATCTCCTTCTGCGTCACCACCGCGTCGTCGCGGCTGAGCCAGGCCCGAACCACCGGTTCGGTATTGGCCGGCAGATCGGCGTTTTTTGTGTCCGTGGCAATGCTGAGATCGGTGACGATATAGGCCTTGCTCTGTCCGCTGGTGGAGAGCAGTTTCCAGGTGCCGGGTTTGGGATGGGGCACGGTGATCAGATCGAATCCCGCCGCGGGCATCCAGCGGATGCCGGTGCCCGGTTGCTTGGCCGTGTGACGTTGGCCGTCCGGGTCTTCGAGGGACACCTGCACGTCGGCGTTTTCCTTGGACGCCACGATGTTCACTTCATCGATGGAGCTGTCTGCCTTGAAGCGACCGCCCTCGATGGGCAACATGTCCGGGCTCTTGGAGCTTTCAAAAAAGGTGGCGAAGACGGCGTGCAGGTCCTTGTCGGTGGGTGCCACGCGGTACAGGCCATGGGTGGCCGTCGCCATGTCCTGCATCATGCCGCTGTCGGAGGCGGCGGTGAACGCCAGGGTGTAGACGCGCGCGCCCTGTTTTTCGATAAGCGGCAGCAGCTCGCGGCGGATCTTCTGTCCAAGGGCGGCATCGCGCTGTTTATCGCCGGTGTCCATTTTTCCGTCGGACATCAGCAGGATGTATTGCGCGCGACCGGCAGAGCCTTCGTGCCCCAGCATGGCCTGAGCCGACTGCAGTGCGGCATGCAGGTTGGTGTAGGCGCCCTTGGAGGAGACCTTGTCCACGGCCTTGAATAATTGTTCCTGCTGCGGCTTGGCCTGCACCGGCGTCAGGCCGATCACCGGATAGCCGGCGTCGCTGAAGCTGATAACGCCGACGCGATCGTCTTTGCCTAATAGTGCGATGAACAGTTTGGCGGCGGCGACACGCCGACGCCCAGGGTCGGTTTGCTTCATGCTGCCGGAGCTGTCCATCACCAGCACCACATCGATACCCGTCGCGGATTTAGCGCTGGCTGCCAGGCCAGTGCCTGGGATCAGAAGGGAAACGAGCAGGGTGCTTAAGAGGTGGCGCCAGGGTCTGGGTACACGGCGGAGCGGCGAGGGTTGTGCCGGGCCACGGCGGGAACTGTCGTGCAGGGTGGTTAGAGTGGCGATGGCGCGTTCTCCTGTAGTGGCGTGTGCAGGTTTCGGGTTAACTCAGGCCCACGCTTCATATTTAGATCAACTATATGGAA
>JAYUBZ010000002.1:0-9427 GCA_043740595.1 Gammaproteobacteria bacterium | reverse complement strand
CTGCTGACTCATGACAGTTCTCCTGTTCTTATGCTCGGTGTCGATGTCGGCACCACAATGTAAACCCGGGATATTCACCGGGCATAGGGGTTAAATATACAACCTACTCATAAGTGGACTCGTGTGGTCAAATATTCAAGTACCGACCGCAACAAGACGGGATTATGGGCATCCAGCCTGTACAGCTCCCTGTCGGCGCGTAACCAAGTCAACTGCCGCTTGGCGAGCTGCCGGGTTGCGATAATACCCTTTTCGACCATTTCTTGATAGTTGAGTGCCCCACTGAGGTAGGCAATAACCTGCCGATAGCCCACGGTACGCATGGACGGCAGGTTTGCCGTCAGATCCGGCCGTTGCACCAGCCCCTCCACCTCCGCCACCAGTCCGGCGGTGAGCATGGCCTGATAGCGCAGGGCAATCTGCGCATGCAGGGTACGGCGTTCAGCGGGATAAATCGCCAGCTTGATAAAATCATAGGCAGGCGTCCGCCTGGTGGCGGGGTTTGCCTGACGCACAGGCTGTCCTGTGATCTCAACCACCTCCAGGGCACGCTGAATACGCTGGGCGTCGGCGGGGTTAATGCGCGCCGCACTGGTCGGGTCCTGTCGCGTCAACCGCGCATGCAGGGCCGGCCATCCCGCCTCTTCCGCCTCCTGGGTGAGGCGCGCGCGGATCGATGGGCTGGCGGAAGGCAGATCCGATAAACCCTGCTCCAGGGCGCGGAAATAGAACATGGTGCCCCCCACCAGCAGGGGCAGGCGCCCGGCCTGGTGTATCGCCGCGATCTCCCGCAGGGCATCGGCGCAGAACTCCGCCGCCGAATACGGTTGCGCCGGATCGCGAATATCGATCAGCCGATGGGGCACCTGCGCCAGCTCCGAGGGGCTGGGTTTGGCGGTGCCGATGTCCATGCCGCGATACACCTGGGCGGCGTCCACACTGATGATGTCCACGGGCAACTGCGCATGCAGCGCCATGGCCAGGGCGGTCTTGCCGGATGCGGTAGGCCCCATCAGACATAGCACCGGCGGAAGCTTCATGCGCATAGCCCCGTGTAAGGATGCCCCTGTCGCCCGCGGACGCGCAGGGTCAGGCGCGTGGCAGCGGGCCCCCACGGGGAGAAAACGCGCAGGCGGTTCATTATCATGAATCGATTATGCCACCGACACGCGCCGACTCAACCGCCATCCTGGTGCGGGCGGGCGGTAATGCCGTGGTCTATGCTTAAACTTTACCGGCGCGCCTGTTTCCAGGCGGTATGCCATTACATCGTGCTATCGAGGAGCTATTGTGCAGACGCTGATTGATCAATTTGTCGCCGGCATGCTGGATGACATCAAGCTGAACCGAGTGAAATTGCCGATACTGCCGGAGGTGGCCATCAGGGTGCGCGACGCGGTGAATGCAGAAGACTCGTCAGCGGGAAAAGTCGCTAAAATTGTCGGTAGTGATGCCGCACTCGCATCACGTTTGCTGCAGGTGGCCAACAGTCCGTTGTTCCGCGGCGCCGCCAAGATCGAAAGCGTGCAGAACGCCATTGCCCGGTTGGGCGTACCACAGGTGCGCAGCCTGGTGACCAGTCTCATCATGAAACAGCTGTATCAAACCAAATCCAGCATACTTAAAAAACGTATGCAGCAGCTCTGGGAACACAGCACCGAGGTGGCCGCTATCTGTCATGTACTCGCGCGCAAGTTCACCAAGCTCAAGGCCGACGAAGCCATGCTCGGTGGGCTCATCCATGATATCGGCATCCTGCCGATTCTGGTAAAAGCCGAAGAGTTCCCAGAACTAGCCAGCAATGAGGGCGCACTGGATGAAGTCATCAACAAGCTGCACGCGCCTATCGGCAGGATGATCCTGGAGGCCTGGAAGTTCCCCGCTGAGTTGGCGGCGGTCGCGGCGCAACACGAGGACCTGCAGTACAACAGCGAAAAAGCGGATTACGTCGATGTGGTAATAGTGGCGAATCTGCACAGCTATATCGGCAGCCATCACCTTCACGCGGGCGTGAACTGGTCCAACATCCCGGCCTTCGCCAAACTCAACCTCACTCCGGATCAGAGCATCAAGGCCCTGGAAGAGGCCAAGGATGCCATGGCCGAAATGAAGGCCTTGCTCGCCGCCTGAGTGAACTAACTCGTCAGGCGCCACCAGTCTCTGGCCGCATGTGCGGGAATAAAATCACGTCACGTATGCTCGGCGCATCCGTAAACAACATCACCAAACGATCGATGCCTATGCCCTCACCCGCCGTGGGCGGCATACCGTGTTCCAGGGCGCGGATGTAGTCGGCGTCGAAATGCATGGCCTCCTCATCCCCCGCATCTTTGTCCTGCACCTGCTGGCGAAAACGTTCCGCCTGATCCTCGGCATCGTTCAGCTCGGAAAAACCATTGGCGATCTCACGCCCGCCGACGAAAAATTCAAAACGATCGGTGACAAAAGGGTCTTGATCATTGCGCCGCGCCAGGGGCGATACTTCGGTGGGATAGGCGGTGATGAACGTGGGGTCCTTGAGGCGTGACTCCACGGTCTTCTCGAAAATCTCGATCTGCACCTTGCCGAGGCCATAACTGTTCTTGAGCGGGATGCGCAGACCCTCCGCCACGCGCCGCGCCGCATCCAGGCCCTCCACATCCGCCGGTTTCAGCTCCGGATTGAAATGCAGTATCGACTCCTTCACCGTCATACGGGTAAATGGTTTGCCGAAGTCGTAAGTCTCTCCCTGGTAAACAATCAGCGTGGTGGCGAGAACCTCCTGCGCCAGCCCGCGCAGCATTTCCTCGGTGAGGTTCATGAGATCGCGGTAATCCGCATAGGCCTCGTAGAATTCGAGCATGGTGAATTCCGGATTGTGGCGCGTGGACAGGCCTTCGTTGCGGAAATTGCGGTTAATCTCGAACACCTTCTCGAAACCACCGACCACCAGGCGCTTGAGGTACAGCTCCGGGGCGATACGCAGAAATAATTGCATGTCGAGGGCGTGATGATGCGTGGTGAATGGCCGTGCCGTAGCACCCCCAGGGATCGCCTGCATCATCGGCGTTTCCACTTCCAGAAAATTCCGCTCCAGCAGGAAACGACGGATGTAGCTCACCGCTGCCGAACGCACACGAAAGGTCTTGCGCGCTGTCTCGTTCATGATCAAGTCCAGGTAGCGCTGCCGGTACTTGGTTTCCTGATCCGTCAAGCCATGGAACTTCTCGGGTAACGGACGCAGCGCCTTGGTCAACAGACGGATGCCCTCTACTTTAACGGACAACTCACCGGTCTTGGTCTTGAACAGCACGCCCTCGGCCCCGAGGATGTCCCCCAGGTCCCATTTCTTGAACTCGCTGTAGAGATCTTCACCGATAGCGTCACGCTGCACATACAGCTGCATCTTGCCCGACATGTCCTGAATGTGCGCGAAGCTCGCCTTGCCCATGATGCGGCAGGTCATCATGCGGCCGGCTAGATGCACGCGCAGCGGTTGCACCTCAAGTTCGGCGTTCTCTTTCGCGTCATACTCGGCGTGCAGTTCGCCCGCCATGACGTTACGACGGAAATCATTGGGGAAGGCAATACCGCGCGCGCGCAACGCGGTCAGCTTCTCGCGCCGTTCGGCCACCAGCTTTTCTTCATCGCGGGCCTGCCCGGGTTCGTCCTGCGGGGGCTTGTCTTGGTTGTCACTGGTCATGGGAATTCCACTCGAATATTAAACGTCAGAGCCCGCTCTTCAGGCTTTCCACGATAAACTTATCCAGGTCACCGTCCAGCACCGCCTGGGTGTTGCCGGTTTCCACACCGGTGCGCAGGTCTTTAATGCGCGACTGATCGAGCACATAGGAACGGATCTGGCTGCCCCAGCCGATATCCGCCTTGGAATCCTCCAGGACCTGCTGGGTCTCGCGCTTTTTGCGCAGTTCCGCTTCGTACAGACGCGACTTGAGCATGGCCATGGCGGCGGAGCGGTTCTTGTGCTGCGACCGGTCGCTCTGGCACTGCACGACAATACCCGTGGGCACGTGGGTGATGCGTATGGCGGACTCGGTGCGATTGACGTGCTGACCACCGGCACCACTGGCGCGGTAGGTATCCACGCGCAGGTCCGCCGGATTGATTTCAATATCGATATCCTCGTCCACCTCCGGGTAGACGAACACCGAGGCGAACGAGGTATGCCGGCGGTTGCCGGAGTCGAACGGGGACTTGCGTACCAGGCGGTGCACACCGGTCTCCGTGCGCAGCCAGCCGTAGGCATAGGCCCCTTCGATTTTGATGGTGGCGCCTTTGATGCCGGCGACTTCGCCGTCGGACTGCTCAATTAATTCAGTTTTGAAACCGCGTCGTTCCGCCCAGCGTAGGTACATGCGCAGCAACATGGATGCCCAGTCCTGCGCCTCGGTGCCGCCGGAACCGGACTGGATGTCGACGAAGGCATTGGCGCCGTCCATCTCGCCGGCGAACATGCGTTGAAATTCCAGTTCCGCCAGCTGCCGCTCCAACCCTTCGAGGTCGTGCGCCACCGTGGCGATGATGGCCACGTCGCCATCTTCCTTGGCGAGCTGTAAAAACTCACCCGCATCGGCAAGGCCAGTGTCCAGACGGCTCAGCGTGCCGACCACCTGTTCCAGCCGCGCGCGCTCGCGTCCCAGTTCTTGTGCGCGTTCTGGATGATCCCAGATGTTGGGCTGCTCCAGTTCGCGCACCACTTCCACGAGGCGCTCCTGCTTGCCCGCATAGTCAAAGATACCCCCTGAGCAGTGCGGCACGCTCCCGCATATCACTAAGCTGGTTTAACAGGGGATTGAGGTCGTCAAGAGTGCTGGACATAGATATTAGGTAGCGTCATTGGGTAGCAATTAAAATTAATGGAGGTCCTGGTCAGGTCCTGAGCAGTGGCTTATGCCACTTTTACACCGAGCACTTCGCCCACCACCCGCTTCACGGTCTTCATGATCTCCGGGGCCTCGATCTCCATCACATGTTCGAGAACCCATTTGTTATCGGTGGCGGCCATAGCGGCCGATACCTTTTCCGCCATGTAGCGTAGAAACAGATAACCTGGGCCCGTGGGCGTGAATTCAAACTCGGCGTAGTCCGCCGCGCGCGCATTCAATGTCTGGATGAAGCGCGTGACGTGATCACCCTCTCCGAGAAAATCCGCGAGATTGGACTGGGCCGTGGCGGCCAGGTGCTTGCCAAGGGCGTTAATAAAGGTATGTCGGTCATCCTCACTCATCTGGCCATAGATGAGGCGATCCGTCACCTGCAGGGAGAAGGCCACCATTTCGGTCAACACCGCCACGAACTGCGGGTCGCCGCCGAGGCTGAACTCCGCCTTTTCCATGCGTTTGCAGGTCTCCTGCGCCGTGCGCCAGATATAAACGCCGACCACGCTGGCGCGGTCCGCCAGGGTCTTGGTGCCTTTGGTGTTCCATTTGGTCTTGATGCGTAATGCCATAATCCGTCCCAACCGGTGCGTCAACGCCACTGGCTTGCCATGTGCTTACCCGGCAGCGCTCGAGTGCGGGCAAACGCGCATGATAGTACATACTGGCGACGCTGACACCTGCTATCCAACGCCAACACGGGTCCCGACGCTAAGAATGCTCATGCAAGACACGCCCGTTGCCGCGCACATTAGCCACGGGTCTGCGCGTCTGGTAAATTCCACGCTCACTTTAAAGTCGTGGAGTACGCGATGTCGGAATTGAATATGGAACGGGCCACGGGCATGGCGGCCTTCGAGGCCAAGGAATTCATCAATGCCTGGGTGCTGCTGAAACCCTTCGCCGAGCAAGGCGATCCCGAGGCGCAGCATCGCCTGGCGATCATGCTGCAGAACGGTCTGGGGATGGTGAAAAACGAGATGCTTGCCCAAAAGTGGATGCGCGCCGCCGCGGACCAGGGCTTTGCCCTCGCGCAGCACGGTCTTGGGTTTATGTACCTCTACGGTGAATGCGTGGAGAAAAACGAGGCCAAGGCGGCGGAATGGTTCAGAAAGGCGGCAGACCAGGGCATGGTGGGTTCACAAATGACCCTGGGCATGATGCACGAACAAGGCTTAGGCATACCGAAAGACGAGGCCGAGGCCAAAAAGTGGTATGCCCTGGCGGAGAAAAGCGGTTGAGCGGCGGCACACTTTACGGTAAGTGCCGGGCTGCACGCCCCCAGGGACATTGCAGCCCGCGACTAACCGGGACAAACGTTCAGTCAAAGAACTATTTTTTCACCCAGGAGGTAAAGTTGTCCGCCTTCTTGGCAGCCCCATCTTGGTAGCCCGCTTCATAAGCCTTATTCAGACGCTGCTCCTCACGCTTGGGGTTGTGCAGAAAGCCACAGGCCCAACCATTGATGTACTCGGCGTCAACCTTGCTCTTTTCCATCTTGTTGATGGCTTCGTAATACGTGTTGCTCATGAAAATAGCCCCCTCAGTTAAGACTGACAAATGCTGACCCAAAAAGAGGCGCATATATTACCCAAAGCGGCCGGCTTTTCAACCTATACCAAGGGAGATACACCTTATGGGCAGCTAGACGCGCGATCTCAGCGCAAAAGACGCCTCGGCACTGCGCGATAACCCGATTTTAGTGATGCACCCGGACTGTTCAGGATACACGACAGCCCCTTAAATGCCCCCATGGGTCAGAAGCTTGTCTGTCTGGACGAGCGTGATATCTTTAACAACTCGTCAACAACTCGTCGCGCATCATCCTGCGGGGCTGCAATGGGATCACCATGCTGAATTTCGGACAATTGGTCAATACGGTACAGCAGAACTGCCATATCTCGGATGCGTTGTATGCCGGGGACTACACGGTCTGTATCTTCCTGCTTAAAATGCGTGAATTTTATCGCTGGGAAAACGACATCCCCTACAGCGGTGTGCTGCCGAAAAACGACATTGGTGAATGGCTGCACGAGCGCGAACGCCTGTGGAGCGATATGGAGTCGTTGTCCTTTATGCCCCTGCCCCTTGGCCAGGCCGGTGTCGACCCCTTCGACTCGGACGGCATCAACCGCGAACTCGTTCCCCAGGGTTATGTCTACAGCGGCGGCTATGGCCGGTTCAGCAAACCGCATTTTTTCCTCGGTGATCTGATCAAAAAGGAGAATCGCGCCGGCTACACCGTCTACATCACCGCCTGCGAATACGCGCGCGACCTGGTGGCACCACCGGCGATGATGCAAAACAAAGTGATTTATCTGCGCCAGGAATCGGTGCGTCGCTTCCTGTGGGAGAAGATCGAGGAGTGGCGTTGGAACCGCACCAATCGCATCATGGAGCGCGCCCTGTGCGGCTATCGCCTGGACGACGATCTAGACGCCGCCCTGGACGCCATGGTGTTGAACGAAAGCGAATCCATGATCCTGCACGAAGTGGGCGAAGGCATGGCCGGCGAGCGCCTGGGCCCCGCCTGGGACGACATGCTGATGTCACTGGCGCGCTCCAAAACGGAAATCATGGCGCGCGCGGTGCGCGATCTCCTGGCCGATAACCTCTCCACCCTGCCCGGCCTGATCGAGGCGGAGAATGCGGCGGCCATGCATTTCTACTTCGCCAACTTCACCGGTATGCGCAAATATCTGTTCCCGGAGGCGCTCAACGCCTACCACTCCTGGGTGAATAACGGTCGTTGGCAACCGCTGCAAGCACTGGTGGCGGAGGCAACACCGCGCTGGACGGCCGCCGCAGAGGGCATGTTACGTTTGCACCAACAGCACGGTGCTGCAGCCGGGCCCGCCATCGAGGCCTTCCTGGAACCCGCTTCGAAGGGCTAGGGAAGCTCTGATTAAGTCCCCACTGTCATTTCGACCGAAGGGAGAAATCCAGTAACGCCATGATGACGCTGAACTATCTCAATGCCAGATTTCTCGCTGCGCTCGAAATGACAACTTGTTCAGGGCTTCCCTAGTGCGCAAACCGGCGGCGCCTTATCATAGGGCGGCTGCCTCGACATACCGAAATGCACGGCGTATTTCCTGAACAATAGGATGAGACATGAAACTGACCGTAATCGTCGACGACAAAACCAGCTGGATAGACGTACCTGAAGACATGCTTGCCGAAGGCGAGGAGTTTTTCCAGAAAATGGACCGTGACATGGATGGCGGCTGGCGCATGGGGCCGGAGTTCATAGAAAGGCCCGATCAAGTCGATCGTTGCCGTATCGCCGCCGACAAGCTACTGGTCGCCATGAGCACCGAAAATCAGACCCTGGGCCTGCTCATGGCCGGGTACATCCTGAAGCGGCTGCGGGGTGTCAGCAGCGTCGACATCGACACCGGCGGCGAAATGCTCAACACCGAGTTTAAATATCACGAAGGCGCGCCAGCAGGCGCCACACCCAGCGCTACCCAACCCATGGCATCCGCGGGCGATGGCCGGCAAAAACTCGCCGCCTTGGAGCAGGCCGCGAAGGATGTCAGCCAGGTTTATAAAGTGGGCAAGGGATTCCGCTTTGCCGCCTACGACCATGCCAGCGGTCAGTGGATAGAATCACCCCTCATTCCCGACGAACAGGCCGCGCAGAAGGCACGCATGCACGTCTATCAACAACGCCTCAACGAACTGGCAGGCACACAGCACTGATCGCGGACCGGACACCCACCCGGGTTTGACGCCCCGGATAACGCCGGACATAATCCTAAGGGCAGTACACGCCAATCTCACGACCACCCTGGAACCACCCGTGCCCAGCCAGCCGCAAGAAAATTCCGCCAAGCCCTCCAGCATGCAGGAAGTCAAGCCCCTCAGTTTTATTTTCGAGATCGACAACGCACTCAGCCCGCAAATCTGTAGCGAAATGATCCGTCGCTTCGAAGACAAGGCGGACCAGCAGTATCCCGGGCGCATCGGCCAAGGCGAGGCCATCGAGCAATCCATCAAGCGCTCCACCGATCTGCGTATCAGCGGCCGGGCCGACTGGAAGGATATCGACACCGCATTGGTGCAATCCCTGATGCGCGCCTTCAACGAGGCCGCCCAAACCTATCCGTTTTTCGCTGCCAACTCGTTCAAGGACATGGGCTACAACCTGCAACGCACGGACGCCGGTGAGTTTTACCACTGGCACGTGGACGGCGGCCCGGGGCCCTTCAGTCAACGCCAGCTCGTGGCCATCTGGTACCTGAACGATGTACCGGGCCCGGGTGGCGAGACCGAATTCGCCCACCAAGAAATCAAGATAGTGCCGCGCGCCGGCAAGCTCGTTCTGTTCCCCCCTTTCTGGACACATCTGCATCGCGGTGTCACCTTGCAGCAGGGCATTAAATATATCGCCACTACCTGGATCTGCTTCGCCTAGGACCGACACACGGGTTCACTCCCCCAGGAACTTGACGCATGCTCGACATCGCCCTTCTCACCCTCGTGTGCATGCTGACCTACTCCTTCGAGATCGTCTTCGGTCTCGCCGGTACTATTCTCATGCTCAC
>JAYUBZ010000001.1:0-2988 GCA_043740595.1 Gammaproteobacteria bacterium | reverse complement strand
CTGGCCATAATCAAACCATTCGGAGGAATTCAATCTATGCGCGTCATGACCAAAGTCGAAGAAGAAGTCCTGCAGGACCTTGTCAGGTTGGCCCAAGGCGATCTGGCGCTGGTTGAAGAAGCATTCGCCAAAGCCGACACGGAAGACAAACCGGACCTTGCCGGCGTGGTTGAGCATATCAAGGCCGAGGTTCTGCGGCGCCTGAAAGTCCAGGCCGCCTAACCCACTCGCCCTATAGCCGCTGCAAGGAACGCAGCCTTGTCTCTAGTTTGGACCACCGTTGTTCTGCTGATCCTGTTGCTCCCGGGTTTTCTGTTCTTTGTCGGCCTGTACAGCAAGGAGCGGATGTCCCGGGATGTCGCGCCCGGCAGTGCGCTTACCCAGTTATCCGGCGTTGCGCTCATTGCGTTCTTTACGCACGGAGTGCTTTACCTCGCACTACTTCCGGCATGTCACCATATCTCCTGGCTGCCGTGCATCAGCGTTTCCGGCCTGGCCGCCACGATGCAGCTCACCGAGCTTAAAGGCGACACGCTGGTGTCCTTAGACTTGATGGTCCAGCACACCGCAGCGTGGATTTTCGCCTACATCATGGGGACTTGTGCCGTCGGATTTTTGATGGGACATCTCGTCGCCAACTCCGTCGTGAACGGCCGCCTGCGCAACGTTGCGCGCCACGGTTGGATCTACGACCTTCTGGCAGCCGACACTAACGGCGGCCTGATTCACGCCTTTGTGCTCACCCATATTCGCGAGGGTAATAGGGTGCTGACTTATCGTGGGTATCTTCGGGATTTCTATTTTTCGCCGGACGGGCGCATTGCCTATCTGGTTCTAAAAACCTGTCGGCGCTATTATCTGGTGCTTGACGAACAGTCTCCTCGAACCAGCGACCCAAAGGACTGGAAAACAATCGGCGCTACCCATGGCCCGGATGGCCCGATGCAACGGCACTGGAATTACTTTATGATCGAAGGTGAAGATATTGCCAACGTAGTCTTCGATGCCTACCGCCACCTCAACTATTCCGCCAGCGGTCGAGAAACGCTTCAGCAAGCGCTAACCGAGGTCCTGAATGCCAAGCGCGAGATCACAGCTTCCCGCTCGGGTCGCCGAAAGTCGTCGCGGATCAGCAAATAGACCAACATGAACTGTAGTGAACAGCGATAGCGACGTGTTGTCCGCTATGGCTCAGTGTAATTGAGATAAGGAGTAAGGAATAAATCTGTCGCCAGCAGATTGAGACCGCCGCCGGCCCAACACTATTGTCGGGCCGGCAGGGTTGCCGCTGTTACCAATCACCCTTGGCGCCGGCCTGCATGATCTCGGTGAGTGTATTGCGTATCCGGATGGCGTCGTCCTTGAGCGGCCCGTTGATTTTCGGGTCCTGGATAAACATGTCGAGATTCATCATCACCAACCAGGCCTGGCCCTTGGCATCCTCCACCAGCGTGATGCGGCACGGCAGGTAGGCGGCGAAATTAATGTCGTACTCGACCATTTTTTTCGCGGTCAGTGGATCGCAGAATTGGTAGATGTCGATGCGCCGCGACTTCACGCCCATGGCCTCGATCTGTTTCGACAGCGGCATTTCCGCCACCAGTTTGATGTTGAGCTTGTTGGCGCGGATCTTCATGGATTCCACCGCGTCGTCCATGGACACACCTTTTGCCAACGGTATCTTTACCACTGTCTGGTCTATATCCAGCACCGGCATGGGTTTGGCGTCCGAGTGTGCGGTGCCGGCGGCGAATGCCGTGCAGGAGAATGCAAGGGAGAGCAGTAAGATAAAAAATGAGCGTTTCATGGGGAGGTCCTTGTTGGATGGGGTAGCGGTTCTATCCGGAGCGGCATTTTACGATGGATGAGACGCCGGCACCATGGCTGTTTGCCGAACGAGCCGGTTGCACCGACGGGCGCCGCCGTGAGTAACCGGTAAGCAACTCGGGGGCGGGGACAGGGCAAGTCCAGCTCAACGGAATCAGCGGGGTTCCGCGTGGTTACACATCGACAATCCACCGGCCTCCTCGTACTATACGGCGTAATCAATGGCCGTCTATGGCCGGTGTCCCGGAGCGCGGGGCGCATGACCGATACTAAGGAATGGCATGGGCAAACTAGATCACCTGTTTGAGAACAACAAGAATTGGGCGCAGAAGATACGCAAGAACGACCCGGGTTTTTTCGATAAGTTGTCCAAGCAGCAGGCCCCGGACTATCTATGGATAGGCTGTTCCGACAGCCGCGTGCCGGCCAACGAAATCGTCGGCCTGCTGCCTGGCGAAATTTTTGTGCATCGCAACATCGCCAATGTGGTGGTACACACCGACCTGAACTGCCTGTCGGTGATCCAGTACGCCGTCGACGTGCTGGACATCGAGCACATCATGGTCTGCGGCCACTACGGTTGTGGCGGCGTCAAGGCGGCCATGGAAAACAACGCGCGTGGACTGATCGACAACTGGCTGCGGCATATCAAGGATGTCTACCGTTATCACCAGGAAATAATGGATGCCGTGCAGGGTGAGCAGGAAAAATTCGACCGGCTGTGCGAATTAAACGTGATCGAACAGGTGATGAATGTCTGCCACACCTCGATCGTGCAGAATGCCTGGAAGTCGGGCAAGGAACTGGCCGTGCATGGCTTGATTTATAGTATCAGTAACGGTGTGCTCAAAGATTTGAATTGCAGCATCACCGGTGCGGATCAGATCGACTTCACCCATCGCTTGAAATAACCCCCCGGGCGCCGACGCCAAGCCGCCCACAACCCTAGGGCGCGGCTTGGCTTCAGCCCCAGCTTTAGTCCCTTCCCCCTTCCAGGGGGAAGGCTAGGATGGGGGTGCAGGAGTCAAACGTTGCGCAATCCCGGCCAACACCCTGTTGATATTATTCACAACGTCGTTATTCCAACAGCGCAGGGCTTACCCCCCTGTGTCAGAAGAAAAACGCTTCGTTGTGCGTCAGGGTCGATCTGACCTTGGCGAT